>JBDREA010000099.1:0-2018 GCA_043820265.1 Candidatus Altarchaeota archaeon
CTGTTATGTAGGAATGCAGGAGATGGAGCCCTTTGGGATGGGGGCGGCCGAGGCGATGGGAGTGGGACTACCTGTCGTAATATCCAAAGCTGCGGGAATCACCCAATGGATGAAAGATGGGAAGGATGGAATCATTGTCAATCCACACGACCCTCAAGCTACCGCAAAAAAACTTTTGAGCTTTCTCACCCGTGAAAAGAAGTTCAACGACATTTCAAAAAACGGTTACCTTCTCGCGAGGAAAAAATTCAGCTGGGGAGGCATTGCAGAACATATTGCAGAGTTCTCAGACAAACTGGTTTGCAACAAAGTTCCCAGTATAAAATCGAAGGGGACAAGAGGAAAAAAACAGATCACTGCAAGAACCGGGCGGGCATATCACCGTCTCACATTCGCGTGGCGGGGAGATCCACCTATAATCAAGGACCATCACAAACATGCAGCTGAAGGTATTTTGCCTTACATAATGGAGGCTGTAAAATCCTCCAAAAAGCGTGTTACAATTGCTATTGGCGGCGAGTCCGGCTCAGGCAAGACAGAGATAGCGGAGTATTTGAGATTTCTGATGAGAAGGGAAAATGTCTGGGGTGCCACCCTATCTGGCGATGCCTTCTTCAAGCTTCCTCCCGCTCAAAACCACGAACAGCATATGAAAGCGTATGAGAGCAAGAGACTCGAACAATGGATCGGTCCGCAGGAGGTTGATTTAAAACGACTTGATAACCTGCTTGCAAAGGCACTCAATAAAAAAACCCACCTGATATTCACTCCAAGCGATACGCGAAGTCTGGGTTCGAGAAGATATGAGAATGTTCCACTCGATCTTACAAACACTGACGTTGTCACTGTCGATTTAACTTATGCGCTCCTTCTAAACAACATCGCTATCAAAATCTTCCTTGAGAAAGATTATCTGGAAAAGATTGAAGACATAAAATCGAGACATCTATTACGAGACCCGGATCAGGATTTCGAATTCATCAAAAAGGTCCTGGAGATCGAGCATGCGATAATAGCTCCGCTCAGGGAAAAGGCCGATCTCATAGTCACAAGGGATTATGATGTTAAAGGCAGTGCGTAAGTGTTGAAGTTCTAAGTGTTTAAGTGATATGAACACACAAAACCGTATACTACATGCCACATGCTGGTTTTTACTTTTTCTTAAACACACTTTTCCAACTGGAGTCGATGGGATATAAACGATGAGGGCGGTTGTGGTCCATCACCCGCTCGGTGATAAAGAAGATGTCAGGATCTACTTCTTCGGCGATATCGATACAACCGGACATGCTCTTGATAGGAGAGATGACGTACAGCAGTTCCACGGGACCATCGCGGCCCTCCCCTTCAATAAGCGTCGCCCGCCAACCTTTGTCACGCAGAGACGATGCAATCTCTGCTCCTTTTCCGCGGCTTATAATGCGCGCGACCATCATCCCTTTTGAAAAAACTTTCTCCAGGTGAATTCCAACTGCGTTGCCGACCGCAAAACCTGCTGCGTAGGCTACGCTTAAAAAGATGTGTTCTTTGAGATGCATGATGACCTGAGAGACTGCGAAGATCCATATCAGGACTTCAAAAAATCCCAATATCAACACGTTGATCTTCCTTCCCTGCACCACATTGATCATCCTGAGCGTTCCAAGCGAAACATCTGTGATGCGCATAAAAAAGATCACGACCGCTAAAAGTGCGGGAGGGAGATATTCGAAAAAGTTATACATGATGACTTTCTAAAAGCTTTTTTGGCAGCTTGCAAGGGGTAAAAATCAGAGACAAGATGACAAGACGCCAGAAGTCTGAGGCCAGAAAGAAGAAAATCTTGCCCATTACCTCTAATTACTTTTCCCTCTTTTAAACAAATTGACGCTTTTTGCCGCATGCTACATAATGCGTCACCACGTTGACAATTTCGGAGGAAAGATGAAAAAGGGTTGGGTCATCACAGCTATTATCTCTTCCATCGGCGGGGCGATTTTGTCGCTGCTCTCAACTGCTCAGCATTTCAGAATCGTCAA
>JBDREA010000100.1:0-2230 GCA_043820265.1 Candidatus Altarchaeota archaeon
ATCAAAGAACTCAAAAGCAGTGGGCACAATATCCTCTTCTCACACCACACACTCGACCACGTCATAAACTATCCTGTTTCATATTCCAAAGTAATCCAAAGGGACGACGAAAAACACAAAGATTATTGCACCCGAAAATGCATGTTCGGCAACCAGTTAGGCTACGTCGACTCAGACGGCAAAGTCTACCCGTGTGCAACACTCTGGCAAACCTTCAAAGCGAAAAGCATACTCGACGTCGGCCTCCGAGAAGCATGGGACAACATGAAAAACATCACCTGCCAAACATGCTCATGCCCGAGCGCCCCAGAATGGAACTACCTCACATCCCCACATGGTATATTAGATGGAATAAAATTCACGATAAAACAGTCTGCTGGTCAATTCAGGAGAAAACATGAGTAAATCCAACATAAAAAACGGTCTCGAGTTACTTAAGGCGAAGTTTTTAGGCAGGATTAGTCCGTTCTACGTTCAATTGTCAGTGACAGACAGGTGTGACTCCAAGTGCATTTATTGTTGGGCTAACTTCGCAAAAAGGGGATACAGTGAAATGACATTGGGCGAAGTAAAACAGGTTGTAGATGAACTATCTGACTTAGGAACGTGGAGGATTAATCTAGTCGGCGGAGAACCCCTCCTAAGGAGTGATATTGGGAAAATAATCTCCCATATAAAATCTAGGAAAATCGACTGCACTATGACCACCAACGGACATTTCATTCCCGAGAAGATAGGCGAAATCAAGGACATAGACCTGCTGTGCGTAAGCTTGGACGGTGATGAGAAAACCCACGATCTGAACCGGGGAAAAGGTTCGTATCAAAAGGCGATTGCGGGAATCGAAGCGGCAGAGGAAAACAACATTCCATTACAATTCGCGACAGTAATCACGAAAAACAACCTCGAGTCAATAAACCATCTGATGGAGTTGGGAAAGAGATATAATGTCTTGGACGGATTTGCGATTTTAGTCAATCAAACAACACCTGATGGAAAGGTAATGTGTGGTTCACTTGCATCTGAGGCAGAATACCATGCCGTGATGAAAGCGTTGATCGAACGGAAAAGAAGAGGCGAACCTATATTGTTCTCGGAAAAGTCGATGAGATTCTCATTGGCTTGGCCGTTGGGGTATGAGCAAGACAAGGTAGCTGGAACTAAACCCAGATTTAAACATCCTAAGTGTTTCGCTGGTAGATACTACTGCTACATTGACACAGACGGACGGCTTTACCCGTGTCCTCTCATGGTCGGCATCTTTGATGCAAAGAATTGTATGGAATCCGGCGTCAAGGAAGCATTTTATCCTGCCTCAAAACACGACTGCAAAACCTGTCATTCCATGTGCAACAACGAATTCAACTATCTCTTTGGACTGGACCCGCAGGTGATGTTCAACAACTACCTGAACTACAGGAGAGGCTACTTAACACGATAGAATGGTCTCAAAAATTCTAAACAGGTTATCCCTCCTCGAAAGTTATCTACTAAAGAAACCAGAGGTCAAGGGCGTTCCACCAAACATAGGAGTCGAGGTTACAAACAGATGCAACCTAAAATGTGTAATGTGCGCTCGAAAGGAAATGACTAGAAAAGTGGGGGATATGAGTTTGAAGTTATTAAAGAAAATTATTGGCGACTCAAAAGAGTCTTTAGAATTCGTAGACCTCCAGAGTCTCGGAGAGCCGCTTTTACACAAGAATTTCACTGAGATAATCGACTATTGCAAGACTAACAGTGTCTCCTGCGGGTTTTCCACAAACGCGACTTTACTAAGTCAAGAGAGATCAGAGGATATACTAGGTTCAGGCGTCGATCACATAACGCTTGCATTTGACGGGGCTACCCCTGAAACCTATGAGAAGATACGGCAGGGTGCGGAATATGATACTGTTGTCAGAAACATCAGACATTTTTTGGAATTAAAGAACGAGAAAAAATCAGAGTGTTTTGTGGTCATTCAATGCATCTACATGAGGGAGACTGAGGATGAGATAAAAGCATTTAAAACAATGTGGAGTGTTCCCGGAGTGGATGCGTTGCGAATAAGACAGGTGACCTATAGCATTAAAAAAGACGTTTCCGGCGATGAAAAATATGTGAATCCCAAAAGAAGCATGCCTTGCTTATGGCTTTGGAGGGAGCCGCATATACACTGGGACGGAACTGTCGTCCCGTGTTGTCAAGACGTAAACGGTGATTATCCACTGGGAAATATTGCTGATGA
>JBDREA010000101.1:0-12485 GCA_043820265.1 Candidatus Altarchaeota archaeon
CTACACCCCGGCACATTAAAGCGGCTGGAACTAAACCTCCTAGAACGGGAGACACATATAATCGAAGAGTAAAAACATTTTTAAAGTGGGGGGGGGCAATAGGTTAGTGTAAAACTAATAGTTTAGTTAAAAAGGAGGAAACCAAAAAATGAAGAAGCTTTTGATAGTTTTTGTTGCGCTTGTATTATTATCGACTAGCGCCTCTGCATTAAAGATCGTCTTTTTAACTGGAGACGAGAACATCAACATCCAAGCAGCAGTAGGGGATGGTTCAGGCGAAGGAGCAGGCTCAGACGCTCGGCTAGCAGCAGGCAGTGGGGACACTCCATTATTAGATGGCGGTGAAGACTGCACGTAATTGTCCCTTTTCTTTCTTATTTTTTTCCCAACTTCCAGCTTTAGCTCTACTTGTCAGAGGACGCAACTTGTTTTTTCTGAGAACTCCCCTCTTCTTCAGTTATCTCTTTTTCAGGAAGGTTTTTCTCCAAAACATCCCCTAAAAGATCCGAGGTGTCTTTGTTTGCGACAATCACGAAGTTGCGCCCCTGGAAGTGCTTAATCAGCTCCCGGCTCTCATTGGATAATGTAAAAGCCGCAGTCAGATTTTCCATGTCAAGAAAGTATCTTTCAATATCCTCCCATCTGATAAAAGGCCTTCTCGTGGAGAAATATTTCAGGTGGGCACGGGTAAAATCGTTTTTTCCCACATAATAAATCCTAATCCCTTTATCCGTCAACTCAACCCTAACCTCGTTTCCATGCATCAAAGCGAAGTAGGTGTATACTACCACAACAAAACCTGCCGCAAAAAGGTAGCCCCCATAAGTGATGTTAATCCTGGTCACAAAGACCGGAAAAAAAACGTAGATGAAAACCAATCCTACAAAGGCGTAAAACAACTCTTTTCTAACCCGAAGACTCTCCACCAACTGCCTCTGAGAAGAGACATTCCATGAGAGTAGCACATCGTCATCTGCCATATGTATCAAAAAGATATGGACTATGTCTAAATAAAAATCCTATCTCCACCATCAGAAACCAAGAACACACCGTTCAATGCGATTCAAGAGCCAAAGGCCTGGCGAGGTGCCTTCTGGCTTTTGGGGGGACCTCATACCATCCCGTCACCAACTCTCTGGGGATGATCTTCGTCGGCGCACTTTCAAGTGTGATGCTGTTACTGCAATGCCTGCACTTGAAACCTTGAACTCGGCCTGCAGAAGTCATTTTTTTCCCATTACAGCAGTAAGGAGCATCAATAATCTTTTGTTCGACCAACCCATTTACCCTGAATTTTTCAAGGTTAACTGTGCCAGGATATTTTCCAATGCACCCGGTGACCGTTATCCTATCCCCAACCTGGAGCTTCGATACTTCGCTTCGAAATTCTCCGGTCGGTTCATATGCTGCGCAATCGATACTTCCTGAGCCGTCAGATAAACCAAAAAATACATGACCTCCCTCGATCACCTCCGGCTTTCTTTCAACCTCTCCTGAAAGAGCCACGCAATCAAAGGACTTGACCTCAAAGATCTTCTTCGCCGTGATATGGTCGTCTGAGCCCTGGTTCGTCAAGAACACGGCTATCCGTTCAACCTGTTCGGTCGGCCGAATCATTCTCCAAGCCTCTTCGACCGCCTCTTTCGAAACACCCCTTATTCCCGCATAGATCGGATCTTTTCCGCGCGGAAGGATCAACACCCGCTTCGATTTTCTATCAACGTTGTCAAATGTCCTGGGAAACAATACCTCATCCATCGCCCAAACACTATCTTCCTCGATAGATCTCGGCAAACCGCGATTTTCCGGCAGGCGATAAGAGATCAATTCATAGGTCCTCCTATGAAGAGGCGCTCCGATTGCGGCAAGCGCCCCGATTAATCCTCTCCCGTTGCCGAGCCTGAAATGATCAAGCGAGAACCGAGAGATCAATTCCTCGGCGTCCCGAATGCTCACAAGTTCAGATACTGCCCTTCGATAAAAGGCAAACAAACTCTCCCTTAAATCGGAGCCCCCGTATTCGATAAAAACAACCCCTGGATTAGTGTTCTCATCATCCGTGAACGAATTACTTCTCACAAACTCTTCGACAATCCCCTTAACCTCTTGCGGGTCATAGCCGCCGTCCACCTCAAATGCGACCGCTCCATTTCCCCTTGTTTTAAACGGGATAGCTGGATTCAACCTGATAAGCCGAGGAAGTCCTCGAAGCTCCAACTTCTTACTAAGCAAAGCTGCAACATAAGTCGTGCAACCTCCCTCAAGGGAGTCTGTGTCGTCGATCCCGACAAGCATAGGGAAAAAATATGAAAAACATGCTTAAATATTCAATATTCCATTTTTCCGCTACTCTCACCAAAGTATTAAAGTCATGTCCAAACCAGAGAAGATCAAACACCAAACGGCTGAGACTCCTCGTTGTTCGATTCTGAAGGAGATGGTCAAGTTGCGCCCCATGAGCAGAGATTTATGTCTAGCCTGCAAGGGAGGTCGTCTACTCTGCGGCCAATCTCCATGTCCTCTAATATCAAAAATACAATTTCAAGGGCCGGCGGAGCAGAAACTCTCCCAAGACATGTTCGGCCCCTCTCCTTCAATCTTTGTCGGCTGGCACGGCTACCCTGAGGTGAACGTGGGGCCAATGACTGGCATCGAAACCGGAAACGCCGCTCTACTTGACGACCCAGGCGCATGGTACGGCCTAGGATTCGACGAAATCATCAATCTAAGAACCCAGCTCGTGCGAAGCAAAAAACCAGTCGACGTCCACACCCGAGAAAGGTATATCCTTGAAAACCAGGAGATCGCATTGTCTGTTAAACCAATCGATGTTGAATCACATTTCAAAAAGAAACCCTCCTACTCGATGAACTTCTCACCCATCAGCCAACCCATGGGTCCGACGGGCGTCCTTGAAAGGATGAGGATAACTGAAAATCCAAAGATTCCCAAAAGAGTCGACTATGTCGTCAATGACGAACTCAGGGCGGCGGACGCAGCCTCCATCCTCTTTCGCGAGAACCACGACGTCTACTACCTAACGAACATCCTCTCATCTGGCGCCCTTGGAATGGATGAAAGAAAAAAGCTCGTCCCCACCCGCTGGAGCATCACAGCAGTCGACGACATCATCGCAAAGAACCTGATGGAAGAAATCCGCACCTATCCTGCGATAAACGACTTTCTCGTCTATTCCAACCAATATCTGGAAAACCACTTCGAAATCCTACTAATCCCCGGAGGTTGGGAGTTCGAGCAGTTCGAGGCCTGGGCACCTGGAAGCCTCTGGACTCTTTCACGAACGAAGCCAGTCATAGTCCAAGAAAACGAAGCCCATGAGGGGAGGACGAAGTACGCATTCAACGAAGGCGGCGGCTACTACGCAGGAAGGCTGGGAGTAGTAGAGGCGCTTTGGAAGATGAAAAGACAAGCCAGATGCGTGGTATTTAGAGAAATCTACGAAGGATACGTCGTACCCGTTGGTGTCTGGGAGGTAAGAGAGAACGTGAGAAAAGCGATGCAAAATCCTCCGAAAAAATTCAACACACTCAAAGAAGCCCTACAACACATCAAAGAAAAACTCCGACTACCCCTCGCCGACTACATGAAAAAATCAGAAATCCTAAAGCAAAGGAGACTAGATGAATTCTACTAATACATAGGGCCCTTACTTCTTAATCGGAATTACCTTTGCCAATTCTTCTATAAAGGAGCGTATCCCACCAATGCCACTCATCCCTTCATCATATATGGACCCCCCTCCTCTACTCTCTAATAGTTCCATTGTTCCGTCTGGAAGTTTAGGCCATACTTCGGTTAGTGAGCCCATAAACTCTCTAAGCTTTTTGACCTCATCCACGAATCCACCATAAGATTCTATGCGCATAACCTCCCTTTCTTCGGTCCCCTCTAGGTATTTACCGATTCTTCGACTGGCTTCTTGCATATCGCCTTTTCCAACCTCTATCTCTCCAGGGTCTGGATCATCTATATTTGTCTTCAGCCCCTCAAGGCCTTCAAGACATCTGAAGAATGTTCTTTCCTCATCTCCCTGATACATATCTTCACGAAACCAATCCCAGTTTTGGTCTCGATCAGACCACACACTTTCAGGATCATCACGAAATGACCGGATATTGGACTTCACGTTTTCAACATTTAAATCCGTTAACCGGACTTTTGCGATTTCTTCAAGTGTTGATGGGCGCCAACCTTCATCTAATCGATCAAATAGTCCTGCCACATCAATTGGTCCCTCAACCTCGAGCCCATAATACTGTCGATATTGTGATTGAGCGTAGACTTCGTTAAAGCGAAGTTCTCTTTGACGCCAGAAAGGCAAATCTCTTTGAAATCCATAGGTGAAAGTTAGATCATCATCATCAAATCGCAAGTCATCGGAAAGATCGATATGGCCGACCGATTCTTGAGTTATTGAATCAATGACCGTATTCCCTAGACTCTTTCCCCTTGAAGTTAAAACAGGTTGATTTTCTCTTTCTAATCGTCTGACGTCCTCATTTAGCGAATAGTTTTTCAACGCTCCCAGAGAAATAGCAAATCTATAGCGGGGATCGAAAGAAAGGTTCTCAGGATTAATTATTTTTCTTGAGTGGATATTCTTATACACTTCTTCTTTCCTTCCCATTGATATCTCCCAGATAATATCTTTCAACCGCCGATCGCGATGGGCGGTAGAAATTAGTTTTTGGAAACGTTGGCCTTCACCTGCCTTAAACTGGATTCCCGCCTTACTTTCTGGATCAGTCAAAACCCAGATCTCCTTAGCGAGTGTAACGCCTTTCGAAAGGTATGGATCAACTGTCTTCATTAGAGGTCTTTCGAACTTGCCTAGCTCTTCAATCCTATCTTCAATTTCATCTTGAGAATGACGAACTCCTTTGACACTATCAAGCATCGAACCAAGTTGATCTCTTTCAGCAGCCTTTAGTCCAAATCCCTGTCCTTCTCGTAGGAGCCCGGAAACATCGTCAATTAGTGCAGTTTTTAACTCGAAAAAATCCAAAAATCGATCCATTGGTTTAAGTAAACTCTCTAACTCCTCCTTTGCACGAAGTTCTTGTTGCAAGTCACGTTTTCCGATGCTCAATCCCTTACCAGCAAGGCTTTCTGGATCAAAAGGCACAATACTTGTTTCAACACCTCCCGCAGGTATCAGATCTGTTATATCGCGCCCTATCCGTCTTTGTTCTTCGCTGCCACCAGGAAGCAGTCTAGTGCCTTTTCTTGCGCGAGTATCCCCTGCTCGTCTTCTTCGCTCTTGCATATCTCTGACTTTCTTAAGGCGACCTGACTTAGCATATGTTTGCAGTACCTCCAATAGACCCTGAGCCTGGGCACGCTCATCTTTATCTAAATGAGGGCTATCTAAAAGCAATCTCAACCGGGGGAGAGTGCTCGCCAATGGACCTTCATACGTATCCTTTGTTTCATCTAAGAATCTTCCTACAGCTTTTTCATGGTCGACGTCTAGTCGCGCGATGTTAGCAAAATTCACATCCCCCCCTACAACATCACGCACTAATTGGATCTGACTTGAGGCAGCCATAATCTCTTCTAATAGTTTATTATCTCCTCCTCGTAAACCCCTTTTTGCGAATGTTACACTTGGTGTGAGATCCTCTGGTTGAAAAAGGCCCTCAGCTAATTTAACATAGAATTCAAAAGGGAACTCAACATCCACTCCAAAGACGTTTCGAAATCTATTGTAGTTTGCCACCATCCCCACAGTATCGTGGAATCGCTTTTTTTGATCGTATAGTCCCCCCGTATCATCTTCTCCTTCCTTTCCCATAAAAACTTGTATCTCACGATTTATTGACTCCCGCAGAATATTACCAAATCTCCGTACTTGACCTCCAGTTTCACCGGAGGCCTGTTTAAGTGGGGTAAAATCATCAACCACAGAAAACAAAGATAAGACGTATGACGGATCAGGATCCTTCTTTTTACCCTCCTTTTCAATCTCGCTAGTAACCGCTCCCATGGCCCAGGCTGGCAAAGCATCAATAACTCCGAACTTCTTCAAAAGAGCAGCATACTGTCCATGGATCAAAGGATGCTCCTCAAACCTCTTTTGATTTCCTAAAATAGATTCCTGGAGTTTTCCCGCGAGAGTTGGGTCAATGGATGCATCTGTTTTTTCAAAGACTTCCCCGACAGCCGATAAAGTTCTTCTAAGATCGAAAAGATTCCAGAAACGGTGACTGTGATCCTGCCACTCAGGCAGAAATTTCAAATTCGCCTCATCGAGATAACCCTGCCACATACGATTCGAAAGTCCAGTGAGATCTTTAAGAGTCCACTTCGATTCCCTATCTCTGATTTTTCCCACTCCATCATCAGAGGAAAATCTTGGAGGCAAAGGAACTGGCAGATTACTTTGATCTGGATGGATCGGTCGATGATTCCTATGACCACCTCCCGTATCCCTACTCCCCGGAGCCTTGCTCATAGAAATATTTAGGCAGTACAGGCATAAATGCGGAAAAAGCACTCTAGAAACTGATTGATGAATCGGCTGACAATGGAATATCTCCGACTTAAATCCTTTGGTTTCCTGATAATTATCATGGCAGGCGATGAAAATGCGGATGCAGCTTCTCCAATGAGGGGTGGTGATAATCCTTATGGATATGTCATGGGAAAGATAGCAGAAGCATTTGGCAGTGAGAACAGAAAGAAGTTACTGAGGGAGGCTTCCGAGCTCATGAGCTCAAGGGTAGAAAACCAGGGACCTACCATCCATTTTTTTCACCTAATCCAAGAGATCAGATTGTTTATGGAAGCCTTAATGGATAATCCTAAGGTCCCGAAGGATCCCCATGGCTGGATCCCCTTTACCGTTGTCGAGGGGGCGATTAATAGACTCAATCAAAGGGATTATACCATCGATGGGAAAGCAGGAAGGATAATTACACTGGCTTTGAGGGAAATGTTACCCAGGAAAAAATCCCGCCGTAGAAGCTCTTCTGCTCGCGCAATGGACGAGATTCGCAGGACAATGGGCTTTAAAGTATCAAAAGAGGCCCCCACTCTCAGGGCCTCCGATACAAGATCGATCGAGACAACCTGGCCGTACATCGTCGACGAAGAATCAGGTCTTTCTGTGATAGCTCATCGTGCCAAAAACAGGGTGGTAACCCATCGATTGTTCCATGGGGGCCAACAACTTTTAGAGGTCACATGCCAGTTCACTGGTCGCGGATTGGGAGGCACACCCAGTATCGTGATCAGAGATAACAGCGGCGTGATGCGTTACAACCAAACACCAACCCGGAAAACAAAGGGGGACTTAAGGGTCGATGAAGAGGATCCTATAGTAATCAGGATGCGAAAAGGAACGCCGGAGGTGGCATTAAACGTCATAAAAGACGGCCGAACGATACCCGTCTCGACCCTCAACCTAACGCCTTACTTAAGCCGTCCCCTTAAAAGATTGAAACCCGACCTGCCCCCAGGACCAGACCTCCCCACACAAACAACTTCCCCCCCAACAACAAATCCTAAAACAACAAATCCTCCAACCACGAATCCTCAAACAAAAAAACGAAACCCGAACGGATAAAGGAGATCACCCTCACTTCCCAACGAAAAACTGAGACTTAAATTCCATGGGTTCCCAATAGATGATATGGGAAACAGGAGCGACAGCCGAAGGGAAGCTAATCCTTATACGGAAATTGTCTCTGAGATCCCAGCGGAGATAACGGGGGACTTCGAACAGTTGCTACAACCGTTATTCACCAAATTCGTTGGTAATCTCAGAAGCAAGGGCACCCACAGTTGCTTTGATAATCTGGTAGCTGAATCGGAACTCCTATCCCAGGCCTTGTTCGACGCCCCAAATATCTCTATTCTTAATTATGACAGATTCTTGAAAAGGATCATCGGCAACTCAATTGAGAGCCTCCAAGGTTGGGGATTCCCCCTTAAAACCAACACCCTTAATGTCATCCGAAGACTTTCGAAGCTGCAGCAAAGTGGTGGTGGCTCAGAAACGGATGGTATTCCCAGACGCCCCCTCGGTGACAATCCCTACACGGATGTCGTAGCGGAGATCGGGGCTCTGGTGGTCTCAGAAGATATTGTTCCTAAGGAATTGAGGCAAAAGGCAGCCGCCCTGTTGGCTGAAAGGACCAAGGATCGTCCGAATCAAAAAAGTCAATCCCTTCAAAACCTGATTTCCGAGACTCGTCTCCTCATGGATGCATTGGATAGTGCCCCCGGAGTCTCCAAGAAAAGCGGCAGAAAAGAAATGGCTCTCACAAACATCGTTGGCGGGGCAATAGATCTGCTGAAAGCAGAGAACATTCTCAGAGAAATATTGCCTAGAGATATCATCAGAAAGGCAGAAGGGATGAGGTCACCTAGAAGAGACAGACCAGACGTAAAAATCCACAGAACCGGAACCGGCCGAGAGCATAAATACGATTATTACATCGATGCACCGACAAAACTCTGGGCGCAGGCAACCCAACAACCAGACGGAAGCGCCTCCCACCTAGTTATACACGATCAAAAGCACCTCTTCACTGTCAATCTCGACCTCCTCGGAACAAAAGATAATGTAACTCCCGAACTCCGAATCCTCAGCCCGGAAGGGAAGTCTTTAGGGACCATACCTGCTCCAGAGGAATTAGGGGGGCGAGGAGAGCTGAATCTGCACAACAGAAGATCGATGACGATAAAAAAACATGGACAACACTTAAAGGTTGTCTTGACTCTGAGCGGCGGACAAGAAGTCTCAACCAACCCCTTTTCCATCGAAGAGATCCTGCGAGCCAGACCAGAAACATTATCGCCGACAGGGGCTATTTTTAAAGAAGAGAGTCTGAGAGCAAAGCGACCTGGTAGTAGAGGCAGCCACGGGAAGAACAGCTGAAACCTCCCGTTTCCTCCTGAAAACTTGAACTTAAATTCTTAGACTTCCCGATAAATTGTATGGCAGAAGGCGATGAGAAGAATCCCTATGAAGGATATGTTGAACATCCCCTTGGCGCTTCCAATGTGATGGCTAGTAGGGTGAATGGGCAAACAGGTTCTGCTAGTGAGGCTCTCATGGCCGAAATATTACTTCTGCATGAAGAGCGTTTAAAGCAACATGGGCAAGTCAATCCTAGAGCAAATCACAGATTTTTTGTCGAAGCTGTTAGACTTGCTTTAATTGGTATAAATGCACCAGAGGCAAAGCTAAGCAATCATGCAGAGTCCTGGGTGATTACAGCAATACAATCTAAAGTCAAAAGTAAATCCGCTGATAGAAGAGATTCGGGAAGATCTCCTTCATCCCCCTCAACTCCAAGGCCTCAAAAAGATAATCCCTACACCTCCTTTGTCAATTCGATAGCAGCGGGTGGCCCTGAGAATAGGAAAACGAGGATTACTGAAGTTGCCCAACAGATGGCAGGACGGGTGTTACATACACGTGGGCAACGAATGGACACATTTAAGACCGAAGTCGTCTCCCTCTACCAAGCCATCGTCGACTCCCCGCTTCCCCACACACAACACTACCCCACAACCCTTCAAGTCGTCGATCAGGCAGCAACACTCGTAAACAAACAAAAAAGAGGCAACCCCGGAGACATCATACATATGCCCTATAAAATCGTTGAGCATGCTCAAACAAAGGTACGGTCCGGGCCACCCTCAAAGATTCAGTCCAGCCCACCTCGCCGCACCGATCCTGAAGACCAAGGGCCCACTCGCAGGGCAGAGCCACCACCGACTCCAACACCCCCCGTTGACGTGAAGCGTCCGATAGGCAAAATACTTGGGCCAAATCACTTCCTCATCGACGAAGCGAATGGTTTATCGGAGAAGTACGAGATCAAATCCTATGGCGGCGACGAGACACATTCCATCCTGCATCGTGACGCCACTATTTTGAGCATTGAATTAACTCGCAAAGAATCGGATCAAAACCCGGAGATCGTGGTCAAAAACAGAAACGGTCGCGTCATCCCTGACCTGAAACCCGACCTCTCCCAGGTACCGCCGGGTGCACTCGACTTCCTTGCCCCCCTCATCATCAAAGAAGATACCGATGGAGGTCTCAAAGTCTTTTTGAGACGTAAGGATGATGAACCCGGTGAAGGAGTTCCCGTCCTCACGTTGGATCCCCTTCTTGAATGGGGGCATGAGAGTTTCCCTCTCGATGTCACCAAGCAATACGATATGACTATGGTCCACCAGGTTCGGTACAGAAACCGCACAGTTCTCACAATGGATAAATCAAGCGAGCATCCGGGTTTGAGATTTGAGCTGGGATACGACAGACACAAAAGAAATCCAACCCTCGTTATAACGGACGCCGAAGGAAAGGACCTACCTGGCGGAGTGAGCGACATGGCTTTTTTCGCAGGCCAAGAAGTCAATCCCGCCAATGCCCTGGCGATAAGGGATTATACAAGCTCCTGGGATGATACAAAACTCTTGTTTCAGACGATCACTGGAGATAAAAGAGGGATCCCCCTCAAACCTTTCTTCGACCACATCAGAGGGCGGGATGAACAGGCAGATCTCCTCAAAAAAGCCCCACCTGCCCTCGACCCGGAAGACGGTGAGAAATTTGAATATCAAGCTACGCAGTTTGGCGACCCAGAAGGAGATCCTCTAACAATCAAGGGAGTCCACAAATCAGGATATCCGTCTGCTGACTTGCACAGAGTTTTTCAAGGGGAAGAAGAAAAGTTCAGAGTCGAAGTCCACTATAGGACCGTAGAAAATACCTTGGTGGTGGTCCGGGACCCAGACCAAAAAATCCTCAAAGTAATAGATACGGGTATTTGGGCAGACATAAGCCGACAGCGACGTCATCCAGGTTCACCCTCACTTAAGTCACACGAAATTAACAGAATAAAAACTTGGGATGGAAAACCACGTCTTAGGCTCCAACAAACAATAGCAGAAGAAGGGCATACATCTACTCCTACTAAATACGTCTCCCTCGAAGAATTCCTCCAAAAACAGGAACAGAAATTCGAGTACGTCGTCGACGAACAACAAGGTTTGAAGGTTAGAGGGGTTGTTGAGAGAGGCGGAAGAGAAGTGCACACACTGGAATGTGGGGGAAAAACCGTTCTCAAGGCAAGTGTGAGGCGAGAGGGCTCGAACTCAATTTACTTTGCTATAGGAAATCCAGATTGGGACTACCTTGACTTCGGGGAGCTTGGTGGATTCACTCAAATCGGAAAATCAATAGGCGGTCTCGATAGATTAGCGGTCATCCAAAAAACAGGGGGAGAATATAGTTTTTCGGCATTCCTAAGTCGTGATAATGGCCCTGTAACTGCTAGAGAACTGCGTGATATAACCCAGTTCGTAGAGCAAGGACTAGAAAAAATCAAAGCTACGGAAGGTGAATCTCAGCCCTTCGAGTACGTCGTCGACGAAGAGAAGGGGTTGAGGGTCGAAGGGAAGAGGAACGAAGCGGCGGGCACTGAGGAGCACAGTCTGATGAAGGGAAAAGATCTTGTCTGCAAGTTAAGGCTGAAAGTGGATCGGGAGCGGGATAGAATACTCACTTCCAATTTGTCCGATCATTTTGGAAGAGAGATAACTCATTGGCATTCAGGTTCATTCTTGGGTGAATTCGGCGGCGTAGTCGACGGGCAGAGGTTGTTCGGGTTGATCCGGAAGGGAGAAAAAGAAGGCGTTATCGAAGCATGCGAGGTGTTCACCGGCCAAAGTGGACGCGTGGAGATCAGTCCCTCACATGACATCGCAGGCTACGTTCAAAGACGACTGGAACAACTCGAGGAAGGTTCCCATCAAAAAACATCTGAAAAGGGATTACCCGAAAGAGCACAACGGCCTGAAGGAGATGGGCCTTGGAAGTTTGAGTACAAAGTAGGTGATTTTAATGTTAAAGTAGTGCATGATCCAGATGCGGAAATGGAATATCATACAGTGTGTCAGGGGGATCAGGAACTCTTAGTTTTACGAGCTTCTTGTTTGAAGAAAAAAATATGGCAAAAAACCACCGATGTGGAAGTTTTTGATGCCTCCGATAAAGAAATGAATAATCGATTGAAACTAGGCACTAGTTGGAAAGATCTAGACTATGATGGTGGCCAGTGGATGAGGGTAGTGGAAAAAGACGGTCAATACAATGTGGTCGCCTTCGCCCTTAACGCTGAGGGTGAAGTAATCCCAGATGTTGCTCTCGTCCAAGTGAAAGATCCGCTTGACCTTACCCCCCACTTAAAAAAAGCTGGAGCAGACTTCAGAAGGCTTGAGGAGACTCCCCCACCGATAGACCTTGAGAACGGAAAAAAATCTTCTTATAAGGTTAAAGCGGGAGAGGCGGGAGCTGAAGTGACATTCGACGTCCAGGTCGCCCAACAACAAGACGAAAATGGGGGTTTAAGGGAGGCCCATTGCATTTCCCGGATGGGAGAGGAACTGCTGCGCGTGGAAGTCCGCGATCAAGACGAAGCAGCCCGAAAAGCTAATATAAT
>JBDREA010000102.1:0-19595 GCA_043820265.1 Candidatus Altarchaeota archaeon
CCCATGAGATAATGATGATATCTACATATAAATATGCTCTTTGCAATTTGCCATTTCTAGTTAAGGGATACAATCTCGGCCTTCATTGAATTTGGGTCGAATTTTGCCACTGTTTGTTTTCCGGTCAGGTATCCGCAGGTCTCGCCAGGATTGACGTGGACGGTGTCACCTGCTTTTTCGATGAGTTGTTCGTGCGTATGACCTGTCACAACCAGGTCGTATTCAGCCGATTTTAAGAGGCTTTCTGTTATCTTTGCTATAGTCCCATGATATACTGCTATCTTTCTTGCTTCTATCTCTAATTCGATGAAGTCGGAGATATCTGTTTTCATATCTTCTTGAAGTCGGTCCCTTATCCATTGGCGGGAGCCTTCATTGTTCCCGAAAATGATTTTTAGGGGCATATTTAGTTTTGCAAGCTCTGAGACTGCGAATGGGGATACCAGATCTCCAGCGTGGATGACTAATTCTACTTTTTGGTTGTTGAAGTAATCAACTGCTTTTCTAATTGCCTCTAGGTTGTCGTGGCTGTCTGAGAAGATCCCGATTTCTGCGACCATTTTACCAGGGTCCCCTTGTAGACCGTTCCCTTATCTTTTTTGATAGGGTATCATAAGGCAGATCGATCTTGACCGAATTCTGTATGCTGTCGACCTCTATAAAAGGGAGTGTCTCCTCCTTGTTACCTCGTATTTTTTCGATTTTCGGCCCTTCTACGATGTAATACGGCTTTCTTCCCTCTTCGCTTATGCCTACGTTGTTTATCGTTCCAATGTGTTTGTCGTCAAAGTCGATGACATCCATCCCGATTAGTTGAGAGATTCTGTATGAATCCTTTTTTTCTATTTCTAACTTCTTGATCGTGGATATGAGATTTTTTAGGTCTTTGTAGAGTGTTATTTCATCTCCTATCTCGTTTACCTCTTCCATTGCCAGAAATTCTTCTTCTCTTCCTCTTATCTCTTTTATTTCACCGCCTGTCATCCTCAAATACACTTTGTAGTCTATTAGGGTGATGTTTAGGCCGTCGACTAGAGCTATGTCTTTTTTGGCTCCGTCCTTTACGTTTTTTCCTATGAGGTCTTTTAGGAAATGCATCTTCCTTATCTTATCCCTTTGGAGATAAAAAACGGGGGTATTTATATATGTGAAACGTACTATTTCTAATAAATATTAATAATCCAATTTATCCTGAATATGGGCTCAGAAAAAAACACAATAGAGGAAGTAAAAACCGACATAAAGCAGACTGCATGCGAACTGTCACGACGCGTAGGGAAAAACCCCCTCGTACCTGAACTCTACTTCACCCTATTCTTCTCAAAAGAACCCCTAAGCATAAAGGAAATCCATAACGCCACCGGTTATAGTATAGCAACCGTCAGCCAAACCATGGAGCTCGCCGTCCAATTCCTAGATGTCCGAAGATTTAAAAAACCCGGAAGTAAAAAACTATACTTCCAATGCGAACACGACACCGAAAAATTCATGGCCCCCTCCACCCAGATGTTTAAGCTCGTACAAAAAAGCATGGCCGAGATGATGGACACACTCTCCAAATCCGAAGAAAAGCTCAAATCACAAAAAGGAGAAGATGCCAAATTCCACCTCGAAAACATCCAAAAGCTGTATAAAAAATATGAAGAACACAATCAGATGTTCATAAAATTCTTTGAGATAATGCTATCAAAATGAGCCTAAAAAATACCAAATCCGCAGGCCAACCAATAATAGACCTCCAAGACGTATGGAAAATATACCAGATGGGGGAAGTCGAGGTCCCAGCGTTGAGGGGATTAACCCTGTCAATCTACCCCCAAGAATTTCTTGCAGTCATGGGTCCCTCAGGCTCAGGAAAGAGCACGGCATTAAACATGATCGGGTGCCTGGACGTCCCGACAAGGGGGGACATTCTCCTCTCAGGACAAAACATCGCCCACCTCTCAGAATCCGATCTCGCGCAAATCAGAGGGAAAAAAATAGGATTCATATTCCAGCAATTCAACCTCATGCCCAGCCTGACAGCCCAGGAAAACGTCGCACTACCGATGATCTTCCAGGGCTACAGCGCAATAGAAAGAGAAGACAGGTCAAAACACCTGCTTGAAATAGTCGGATTAGGCGACAGGATGCACCATCGGCCCGCGGAACTTTCAGGAGGACAACAGCAGCGTGTAGCAATCGCCCGAAGCCTATCAAACGACCCCGAAGTAATACTCGCCGACGAACCAACAGGAAACCTGGACTCAAAATCAAGTAGCGAGATAATGGACATGCTCCAAGAACTGCATGAAAAAGAAGACAAAACGATAATAATGGTCACACACGACCCGGAAGTGGGAAAACGGGCGAAGCGCCTAGTCCAACTACGAGACGGGACGTGCACGACATGCTAATAAAGATCGAAAAAGAATAAACCGGAGGAAAGAAAAAATGAAAAAAGAAATGTTCATAATACTGGCCATAGTGGCAATGCTTACGATACCATCCGCAATGGCGGAAATAAAGATCGATTCGATTTCAACCGACCCGACCTACATCGAGGCAGGAGACGAAGTCGACATATATATAAAGATCCATGAAGACCCGAGCAAAGGCCAGCTTCTAACAGCAGCCTACAGATCAGACAAAGACAACATACTAAGACAAGATCCAGACACTGCATACTGGGTGTCAATTGAGCCGAAAGACGACCTAACAACAGAAAACATCATTTTTTTCGAAAAGAAGAAGCCCATCGGTCACTTGTTCATAGGCGAAAGCTGGACCGCACCCTTTAAAATAAAGGTTAAAACCTCGGCTCCGCCTGCGAGCTACAAGTTCGATGTCACGATTATCAAGACCGCCCTAACCGGGACCGAAGGTGACGTAGCAGCATCAAGGGAGACCACATTCCAGGTGAAAGGGATTCCAAAATTTAATATCGAGGCAACTAATGCTATAGCTCTGGGATCAGAGGGAAAGATCAGGATCAATGTGAAAAACGTCGGCGGCGACTCAGCCCGCCACGTAACAGTTGGCCTGAACGCAACCACGCCCTTCACTCCACTTGACTCGTCTTCAGTAGACGTCGGAATCATAAAGCCTGGAGAGGTAAAGACAGTCGTTTTCCCAGTGTCCGTTGACACTAGTGCAATGGCAAAGGCCTACCCAGTTATCGTCGGGCTCAAACATACTAATCCCTCCGGTACAGATCTGATGGATGCTTACTTAATCGGAGTTAGTGTGACAGGAGAGCCAAAAATTGACGTGGCAATCGACGATGCTGGAAGTTTGAAGGCAGGAGCAACAGGGGACATCATTGTGAGCATCGTAAACTCAGAATACATCGACGCAAAATTCCTGAACCTTGAATTGATACCAGGAAAAGACTTCAAGATAAAGACGACCCCGAAAGTCTATGTCGGCGCCGTGGACTCGGACGACTTCGAAACAGTCGACTACACCCTGAAAATATCAAATGATGTGACCGCAGAAGAAATCCCTCTGACATTCAAGGCAACCTACAAAAAAGAGGGCTGTAGCCTCGACTTCGAAAAAGAATATGTTCTAAATCTGCCTCTAACAACAGAAGCCGAATTAAAAGAGGAGGCAGCAAACGGTGGCTACCAAGATCAGGCAATGATGGCAGTCATGGTTATTCCCGCTCTGATTGTCGCCTATTTGATCCTTTGGTTGCTTATAAAAGTTCTTGGTGCTATCACCCGATTCCTCGATAGAAGGATTTTCAACAGGCAAAAGTAGGAAGCTTGATAGGAATACTAGCATGATAGCCGACTACTGCAGGTTTGCCTGGGACAACCTTCGCGGAAGACAGATGAGAAGCTGGCTCACAATGGTGGGTATATTTATAGGCATAGCAGCAGTTGTGGCTCTCCTCTCTTTAGGCCAGGGTATGCAGAATGCCGTTGATGACGAGTTTGAAAAGATTGGTAAAAACAGAATAACGGTTATGCCAGGTGGAATGAATGTTGGTTCTCCAGAGATGCAATCCCAACTTTCTAGTGCCAAGCTCGAAGAAAAGGACGTTGACTTAATCAATGGGATTAAAGGTGTGGAGCACTCAATGGGAATACTTCAGATAACCGAGCAAATAACATACAAGGGAGACTCAGAGACGATAAACATCATTTCTTGGCCTACATCAGATAAGGATTTAGAATTTATCAGAAAGGTCGACTTCTTCGACATGGAAGACGGCAGGCTTCTAAAAAGCTCTGACACTTCAAAAGCTGTGGTCGGCTACGATCTCGCCTACGAAAACGTCTTTGAGAAACCAGTTCATGTGGGAAGCAAGATAACGATACGAGGAAACACCTTCGAAGTTGTGGGAATCCATGTAAAGACGGGGACTCCTCAACATGATGTCAAGGTTACGATACCACGAAAAGTCGCTTCTGACATCTTTGAGAGAGGGGGCAGGGTGGATACGATTATGGTTGAAGTCCAAAACGGATTTGAACCCTCCGATATTGCCGAGGCGATAAAAAGAAAAATGCGCCGAGACCGAGGTCAAGATGAAGGAGAAGAAGATTTTTTGGTATCCACCGCAGAGCAGATGATTGAGATGTTCAAAGTGGTGCTTGACACAATCCAATACTTCCTTGCAGGAATTGCCGGAATCTCTCTGGTTGTAGGTGCTGTTGGCATCATGACCAGCATGTATACGTCGGTGCTTGAGAGAACCCGACAAATTGGGGTTATGAAATCAATTGGCGCAAGGAACAAGGACATACTACTGATTTTTCTTATTGAAGCCGGTTTTTTAGGAACAGTTGGAGGAATCATTGGGATCGTAATTGGCCTCATCCTCTCAACGATTGTAGTATATGCTGCGGGTATTGATTTACTTACTGCCTACTATGGATTTGACCTGATATTTGGTGCACTAGCCTTCAGCTTTTGCGTTGGCGCATTATCTGGATTGCTTCCAGCACGTAGGGCGGCAAAAATGAATCCAGTCGACGCTTTGAGGTACAGGTGATGTTAGCTGAATACGCGAAATTCGCAATCGAGGGTTTAGTCCACAAGGGCATCAGAAGCCTTCTGACTATGACTGGCATATTCATTGGAATTGCTGCAGTCGTGTCACTAATCTCACTTGGTCAGGGACTTGAGGATGCGATAAACTCCCAGTTCGCCCAAGTCGGAAGCGATGTGATATTCATATCCCCCGGGGAAAGTATGTTCGATGTTGGTACCAGCTCTAAGCTAACAGACAAAGATGTTGAAGTCGTAGAGCGCGTCAAGGGGATGGATCTGGTTGTCCCTTTGGCCATGAAAATCGCAAAAGTCGAATACGGCAACGAGATAATCTATACATACATAGCCGGTGTGCCAACAGACGAAAATATCGAGCTATTAAAGACCATGGAGTTTTTCAAGATCTATGAAGGCCGTTGGATAAAGCAAAACGATCGCTACAAAGCCAATTTGGGATACCGCTTTACTGTTGGAGACGTATTTGACAAACCTGTAAAGACCCGGGATAGAGTCAAAATCGACGGTACAACCTTTGAAGTGGTTGGCTCCATGGAGTCGGTGGGAAACAGCCAAGACGACCAAAACGTCTACATCCCCCTAGACGCCGCCCTAGACCTTTTCGATATCGACAACTACATGGTTATTTACGCACGCGGGAAGCCTGGAATAGACTTTTCAAATCTTGCCGAAGATATTAAAAAAGACCTTCGCAAATCCCGGGACGTAAAGGAGGGGGAGGAAGACTTCTCGGTCGAGACAAGTGAAAGCCTCATGGAGACAATGGGCACCATCCTAGACATCATACAATGGATACTAATTGGAGTTTCCATGATATCACTTGTAGTGGGGGGAGTTGGGATAATGAATACAATGTACACCTCTGTTTTAGAGAGGACAAGAGAGATAGGAGTCATGAAAGCGATAGGTGCAAGAAACAATGATATACTAACAATATTTCTCGTGGAAGCAGGAGTTCTAGGGATGATAGGGGGGATTATCGGATGTGTTATTGGCATCACAATGAGTAAATCAGTTGAGCTCGCAATTGCCGCATCGGGAAATCCCGGACTACTTCAAGCGCACATCTCAGCTCAACTAATCCTTGGAGCCCTCGCGTTCAGCTTTATAGTCGGCTGCATTTCAGGCGTGCTTCCCGCAAGACATGCTGCGAAACTCAAACCTGTAGACGCTCTAAGATACGAGTAGCATTCTTTTAAGCTTCTGTGATAAATATATGTTTGTTTGCATTTTGAGGTGATGGTTTATGGTTTTCAGGATTAAGCGTCATGCGGAAAAAGACGAGGAAAATATCAAGGACAAGGTCAAGGACGTCGGGGAGAAAATGGACGTTGCCGTGCATAAAATAAAGGACTTGAATAAGTCGGCCACAAGGGAGTTCAAGGAGTTGGGCAAGAAGTGGGACGATATCTATGATCGCTACGATCTGGAAAAACGAGGCGAGGAACTGGAGGCGGCACTCCAAGACCTTGATAAATTCATAAAAAAACACCCACATGCTGGGGTGGCATTGGGTGCTGCGGCCGGATACATCGTGGGTTCGCTTTTCAGTCGAAAATAAAAATGGTCTTTGAAAAAGAGATAAAGGACTTCCTGCAATCCTTTGTGAAGGAGTTTTTTACTTCAGTGGAGACAGACGTGTCGGATAGGATTTCGCGGATTATACAAACCAAAATTGTCAAACCATTGGACAGATTGGGCAGGAGGCTCATGTACGGTTTTACCGCAGCAATCATGGTCTCTCTAGGGATCGTTGCGGTAGCACTTTCCGTTCTCGTATTCCTCTACTATATCCTCACCCCTGGCCATCTTGCACTGGCCTTTGCCGTTGTCGGAGTGCTGCTTTTAATAGCAGGAGTTGTATTTTCCTCGAAGATGGCATCACTTAATGAAAGCTAAAGGTGCGTTTTAGGGGGTTAAGTTTTTATCATGGCGACACAGTGGTTCACAAAAAACCTGCATTGGACCTTATTTGGGTTACTTTTACTGTACCTGATATTTTTGATGGTTTATCCATACCTTGACGTTTTCGTTTATGCATTATTCATCTACTATGTGACCCGGCCCATATACCTCCAATTGAAAAGGGAGTGTAACCATGATTCGCTTTCGGCATTCATCGCAGTATTCATGTTTATCTTACCTGTGATCCTTTTGGTTATCTACACCTTTTCGGTCGCCTCAATCGAGCTCCAATACTTCCTTGGGAAAATGGATTCCCCGGAAGCTAAGGCATTAAATTCAGCCCTTCAAAGCTACCATGAATTCGCACTCGACTTCAACCCGAAAATACTCATTGAAGCATTTATGGGAAATGAGGACATCCGTTCGATAATATATTATCTTTTGTCAAGTTCCCTGGACATAATCCTGAATTTTGTCCTTGTCTTTCTCATAGGATTCTACCTTTTGAAGGATGGCCCGAAAGTCACTTCCTGGTTTAAAAAAACCTGTTGCGAGAATCGTCTCTGGCTGAGGGTTTTTTTAGATGAAGTTGATGGAGGCTTATTCCACGTCTTCTTCGGAAACATCTTAACAGCAGGTTTGACAGCAGTGATTGCTGCCACCTCCTTCGTGTTTCTGAATTCCTATTCTCCCTCTGAATTCCTTCAGATACCTTATCCAGTATTACTTGGGATGTTAGCAGGGATTGCCAGCCTTATCCCTCTCCTGGGACTAAAACTCGTGTGGGTACCTCTGTTTTTATGGTTGAGTCTCAGAGTCTACGTCTACGGCAACTTCGCCGCCCACTGGCCATTTCTCCTGTTTTTCTTGTTTGTCGTAAACGTAATCGTCGATATAATCCCAGACCTTATCCTGAGGCCCTATATCTCCGGCAGAAACATTCATCTCGGGATAATGATGTTATCCTACATATTCGGCCCCGCGGCCTTCGGACCAGTCGGCATATTCGTTGGGCCACTGATAGTGATAGTTTCCACGAATTTCGGAAAAATCGTGCTGCCACAGATAATATCAAGAAAATAGATTAAGTTTTTTTCACAGCTAAATCGTGGGCCTTGAAATAGTTTTCAGCCAGGATCTTCCAGTCAGCCAATCCCGCCAATTCCTTTGCGTTCATCCTTCTAGTAATAAGATTCTTTTTTGGGAGTGTGACGATTTCTAAAAGCTTATCTGCCAAATCAGCGACCATATCCGTCCAACCTCTGTTTTCCCTTTTTAGGACATATACTCCCTCCCCTTTTCCTTGCATAAATTTCCCGAAACCCGCTAAGTCAGTTGTGATTGTAAGGCTTCCCTGTGCGGCGACTTCGAGTGGAGTGTAGCCCCCAGGGTTCGTAGTATGAAGGAAAGACTCCGATGTCGCAGGTCAATGTGGCTTCGTTGTAGCCCATGGGGATGAGCCTCTCCGCAGATGATAGGTAAGCAGGATAAAATATCACTTTTACCTTGTCTTCCTCCCTGTTTAATAAACCGTTGGCCCGAAGATCGGATAGGATCGAGTCGGTGCCCTCGGGGTAGCTAAGGTCGAATGCGCAGAGAGGCGGCGTCCCGCCTTTTTTCTCCGTGAAATGCACCATCATGTTCTTGCAGGTTCGGATGAATTCCTCGTCTACGATGGATTCAAAGGTCGCGGGGATCTCCCCTCTTGTCAGGTGCTCGGCGATTCTGTCTCTTATAACGGGTGTTTCCTCTTCAATCCTATCGGTCATCTCTTCATATAATGAGATGTTTTTCAGGACATCTATGTTTTCCCCTTTCGTACCTGAGGGGATGAAGAAGAAGACTATAACTGTCTTTTCAAACTTTTTCTTTTTCAGCTCTTCATTCAATATCCTTAGAGATTGTATGAACAGATCTATTCCTTTGTTGTGGTATTCGTATCTTCCAGAGATGAACATGCTTCGGATCTTGTTGAAGTCGATGTTGTAGTATCTGTTGAAGTATGCAGTCAAAAACTGCCTCATGACCATCCTATTTTTTCTTCTTTGTACTGGAAGCTCCTCTAAGTCGGGGTACTTTGAGATGTCTAGTCCATTTAGGACTGCGATGTCAACTTTTCTGCCGAGTATGAAATGAGCTTCCTTTGAAGTAATTTCAGAAACTGTGGTGAATACGGAAGCTTCTCGGGCGCAAGCTACCTCCATTGTGTGTTTGTCTAGGCACTTAAATTTTTTGGCTAACTCAAGATCTGCTGTTTTTCCTTCTTTAAGACCTTCGTTCACCATCTTATACAAGTCGACTCCCTGGCCTGCGATGCTTCTTCCAAGAATCGTTGCGTGGGTTGTGAAAACAGTCGGGATCTTCAAGCCCTTGTCCTTAAAGTACATGATGGGTGCGCCGCTCATCCACTCATGGCATTGCACCACAATCTCCTTGTCTGCGAACATGGGTTTAGAAACCAAAGCCTCAATTACCATCCCGCAGGCCGTCGCCCAGACCAATGGGTCGTTGAACCATGCATCAGAGGTTATGGAATCCACTTGGTAGCGCTCCCAAAGCCCGGCCTTTATCTCGTCTATGTGGGACGTCAGCTCAGTCGAATCGACCAAGATGACCTTTGGCTTACCCTCTATACCCCAGATACCGTAGTGGCATCTGATACCGACCGTTGATTCAAGTTGCTTGAATGCTTCACCTATCTGCTGGGGAGGATCTTTGTGGTCCAGTTCAACCCTTGATTTCGCAGCATCATAAAATCCAACAGCATAATAGTTTTCTCCGTATCTTTCGACCATACGCGCAGCCTTGCTTTTCAGGACTGCGTAGATGCCCCCAATCTTGTTGCAGACCTCATAGGATACCTCAAACACAACTCTGTCGACCATTAAAATAAAACTATGCTTTATGGTATATAAAACGAGCCTTCATCTAGGAAAGAAAGTCTTCCACGGTTTTTGGGTCCGGATATCCTGTATTTCCCGGGCTCTGGATACTGATAGCTGCGCAAGCAGCCGCGAACCGCCCGCTCTTTAAAACATCCCAATCCTGGAGTTGTCCGTAGATGAATCCTGCATCAAAGACGTCACCTGCACCTGTTGTGTCAACGACGTTTTCTACTTTAAAGGGCGGAATTGCCTCTTTTCCTTCTTCAAAGAAAACAGTGCATCCTTTCTTTCCCATCTTTAACACAAAAACCTCAACCCCAAAACCCAAAACATAATCAGCGATTTCGTCGGCTCCTTTCAATCCAATATAATCGTCTGCTTCTTTTTGGTTTAGAAACAGGAAGTCTGTGTTTGAAATTATCTCTAGGACCTCCTTTCTATCTTTTTCATCAACTCCGAGGGGGTTGGGTCCTGGATCATATGAAACCTTCAATCCTTTAGCTTGCGCCTTTTTCATCAACTCGATTGTATCTCTGCTCATCGACGTCAAAGCATGGCTTGCAGTATGCAGGAATTTTCCCTCTAAGAGGCTGAAGTTTACGTCCTCCAACCGAAATTCAGAGTTCCCACCAGGGTAGGTGAAAAACGAACGGCATTGGTCCTCAAATGTGACAGCCAACGTCACACCAGTCTTTTTCCCATCAGCAAACTGTAAATCGACTCCCTCCAAATCTTTCCTCACAAAGTCCCCAAATATATCGTTCCCCAACTTCGCAAAAAGACGAGTCTTGGCACCGAGCTTACTTATAGCCCTGGCAAAATTGGCGGCACAACCCCCCGTAGTGAGCGTTACGTCTTCGACGACCACCTGACCGTCCCGAGGCGGAAAGTCACTAACAGGACTCGTCACCAAATCGACATTCACGTCCCCGACAGCGCAAACTTCAACCGACATGATAAAAGATTGTCAAAAAGAAGTAATAAACTTACCAGTGACTTTCTATTTTTATCTTCTGGAAGTCTTTGGCGACGTAGCTTTCCGGAAATATCTTTCTCGCCTCTTCTTCCAGCTTCTCCGGCTCTGTGTACCTTTGGCTTAAGTGGACCATGTAGAGTTGCTTAACATCTGCCTTTAGGGCGGTTTCGGCTGCTTGTTGGGTCGTTGAATGGTTGCAGTCGACGAGCCGGTCTTTGTCTTCGACTGAGTAAGTTGCTTCATGGATGAGGACGTCGGCGCCGCCTGCGAGCTCCACGATATTTTTCGAGTAACGGGTGTCTCCTGAGATAACGACTTTTCTTCCAGCTACTGGTTTGCCAAGAACCATGTCTGGAGTGAACTTTTTTCCTTTGACCGCGACTTCCTCTCCCTTCTGAAGCTTACTGAACAATCTTCCCTCAGGTATTCCAAGATCCAACGCCTTTTTCTTGAGGAATTTTCTTTTCGGCTTTTCTTCGACGCAGTACGCGAGGCTTCCTTTGGTGTGAATCGACTTTGTGCATGTTACTTGGAACTTTTTTCCATCGAAGACTATCCCCGGTTCGATGTCTAAGACGTTTAATTTGAAAGATTTCAAGTTGAAGGTGCCGAGGCTGATGAGTCCCTCTATCGTCTTTTTCGTTCCAGGAGGGCCATAGATGTTCAGGTCCTTTTCTCGTTCCAAAAACTCCATCGACTGGATCATCCCACCCAGTCCAAGATAATGGTCGGCGTGCAGATGCGTTAAGAAGACGTGGTTTAGCCTCATGAAGTTGAGGTCCGCGATGCGCATCTGACGCTGCGTTCCCTCCCCGCAGTCAAAGAGCATGAGCTCCCCAAGATAATCTATTGCTGTCGCAGGCAGACCCCTGTCCTCTGTTGGCACACAACCCCCAGTTCCAAGAAAAATGATCTCCATAATTGGTAGAATTACAATGCAAGACTTATAATTATATTTTAATGATTCTATCAGAATTGTAATGTTTAAGATGACAAAAACAGATGACTTGGGGTCCAGGTACGACTTTCACTCCCACACCTTCCTTTCGGACGGCGAGCTTGGGCCCGCTGAATTGGTTAGGAGGGCTCAGGTTTTGGGGATTGCAGGTATTGCGATAACCGATCACTGCGACTATACGAACGTCGAGTTCCTGATAAAAAACCTTTTAAAGAATTCCGAACAGGTCAGGGAGGGGATCGACGTCTATGTAGGGGTTGAATTGACTCATGTTCCCCCGGCAAAGATAGACGCCCTAGCCAAAAAGGCAAAGTCTTTGGGAGCCCAGATAGTCGTCGTACACGGGGAAACCCCTGTTGAGCCGGTTGAGGAGGGAACCAACAAGGCCGCTGTCAGCTCGGCTTTTGTCGATGTCCTAGCGCATCCCGGTTATATCCTAAAGGAAGACGTTGAACTGGCAAAAGAAGGCAACGTCTTTTTGGAGTTGACAACCAGAAGAGGCCACTGCCAGGGAAACGAGCACGTGGCAAAATTAGCTGATAAGGTTGGTACAAATCTTGTCGTAAACACCGACACACACGCACCCGAAGACCTGATAAACCAAAAACAGGCCTTCGAGGTGGCGTTGGCGGCCGGCCTTGATGAAAGGCAGGCGAGAAAAGCCATCAAAGAAAATCCACTTTCGCTTATTCAAAGACTCAAGTGATCTTTCTTTGAGTGCTTAATTTTTAGGGTATAATCGAAAGAGACACCATATTCCATCCATCCAAAAAACACATCAAACCGTCCGGGCAGATGATGGTTGTCGTCAAGGTAGTGGAAGTAACAGCGAGGCTAATCGGTGCCTGGCCAAGGCTTTGTTGTCCTGAACTATCAAGTATCTGAAACAACAAGTCGTGAGTGCCAAAGCTCAAACTAGCGGTCGAGATGTTGATAGATACATTTATTTCCTGAGAAGGGGAAAGTGTTGGATAAGAGGCTGGTGCAAGAGAAGCTTCACTGAAATTATCCCAACCCCTAATCGATACAGAAAGATTGAAGTCTTCGCTGGAGTTTGCGTTCCTCAAACCCACTCCTACGTCCAGGTAATTATCAAGGTAATACCTGATGTCGACATTCGAAAGATTCTCAAGGCTTTCGTTTAGAAGGTTGTTCCAGTGGCACGCGCAGTAGCGGCCGTCTTCGTCTGTCAACCAGTTCGTGCCGTTGCTGTAGATGAATGCAGCATCCAGATCCTTTGAGCTATCCTGCCATTCGAGCAACGCATCCAGATACATCGAATTTAGCCTTGTGACATTTGATTGATTGAACGTCCAATAAGGTGTGAAATCCGATTCAGTCAGCGATCCATTAACGGTTTCCGTAAATAATTCTGCCATTCCCTTTATGTGAAAAGAAATGTTTTCAAGCTCAACTAAACCATCGTTTAAAATCGTGAAATTAATGTTCACTGATTCGTTTGGTCTGGTTAATCCCTGCCATGACGTTGGTTGCAAAGAAAGATTTCCTGAATAAGAAACCGAAATGTTGAATGGTACCTGACCGCTAATACTATTTGCGTGGACTCTGATCCAATAGTGACTGTAGCTTAGATTATCTGAAAAAATACTTTCATTGTTGCTAGTGCTACTAGTAGAAGATGCCAGTAAAACGCCCTGAGGTGTGTAAATGTATAGATTAAGGTTGTTTGCTTGCGACCCCCAACTCAGAGTCACATTCATGGATGAAGCATTGCTGTTATCCAATCTGTAAAATAAGTGGTCACCCCATATATTATCCTTATTAATCCTTCCGGAAAACGACCCCTCATCCACGTAAGGTACAGTGACTGAAATGGGAAATCTAATCGAGTCAGAGTTGTTCGATTCAATTGTAATAAGTCCACCATAAGTTCCGGGTACGGAATCATCTGGCATGGAAAACTGAATCGTCACATTTGTACTCGAATTTTCAACTAACAAAACTTGGGAAGTTAAACTTAGATTCGAGGCCCCTATTTGCGAATACTCCTTTGGGTCGCTGAAATCTGAGCTTGAAATATTCAGGGTCAGTGAACGGTTGTATGCATTCACTAAAATGAGTTTTTCCACTCCCATATCACCCGACCTTACCGTAGCCTCCCACCTGTCACCCCCCGAGACTGAAGCGTAGAGTTTTTGCGTGATTGCCTTGGACACGTTTATGAATCCCGCGCCTATGTCAAAAATTGAGTTATCTCCGTTTATCACATTTTGCGAGGAATGCATTAGTCTAGCTCTAACGTCTGCAGGACTCAGGCTTCTATCTGCCTCAAGCATTAGGGCGGCGGCGCCTGAGACATGCGGGCAGGCCATTGATGTGCCGGTCGCGGAAGCCGTTCCACCACCCTTATCTGTCGTAAAAATAGAAACACCCGGAGCTACAACGTCAGGTTTTATTCTTCCAAAGGCCGCTGGGCCCCTAGAGCTCGTTTCATAGATGTTATCATCAGACGAAAAGTTATTGGAGTGGTCATCCACCGAACCCACTGCAATGACCCCACTCGCTGAAGCAGGTGTATTTATTGTTCCAGAATCCGGTCCAACGTTCCCTGCGGCAACTGAAACCACGATCCCATGATCTATCGCATATTGGGCGAATACATCCATTAAATCTAATCCGTTGTTTGGCATGAGTTTGTCACCGATGGACATCGAAATAACATCTGCTCCATGCCCTATCGCCCAATCGATTCCCGCAAGCACGTGAGAGGAGTTTCCGTGCCCGCCGTCGTCCATGACCTTCACGGCGAAGAACCCGACTTCAGGTGCGACTCCCATAACATCTGAGCGGTTAGCGCCTATTATGCCTGACACCTGCGTGCCGTGGCCATGTACGTCGCTTGGGTCTGAATCACCGTAGGCGAAATCCCATCCATCCTTGATGCGGCATCCAGGCCCGATGTAGGTGCAATTATTGAGGGCTGTGTGGTTGTAATCTATTCCTGTGTCAAGTACCGCTACAGTGACTCCTCTGCCCGTGAAATTCAGTTCCTCCCAGACCTGCCTTGAGCCAATCATTCCTGCACTCGTTTTCAGCAAAGTCGAAAGGTTTCCTTGAGCTGAAGTTGCACCGAGAAGTGAGACGGGGTGGTCGAAAAAGAGACCGACTACATCATCTGAAACCAATAATTGCCTTAGCTTTTCTGCCGTAAACGAACCAGCCAGGGCGTTGAAATTCTCATAGCGATAGTTAATCCTATTTTCCTCATCCTCCATGAAAAGAGCCGATAAATGCCCCTTTGCCTCTAAACCCCTCGGGGTATCTCGAAAAAAGATTATTGAATCTATCTTTTCTCCGCTGGAAGCTTTGGAAATCCTTTCCTCCAAAATCGGGTCAATCAGCCTTTTTTCGCCGCCTACAACCATTTCTTCAGAAGAAGCATACGCCGCCCCTAAAAGAAAAACGGTGACTAAAAAGACTCCCAACCACCCGCGTAAAATCATGCTAAAAGAGAATGCCTTACACAAATAAAAACTATCATCTGCTTCGATGCCTGAAGTACAGATACTTTAATCCAACTAAGATGAGCACAAAGATAAATATCAGGTTGCTGTTTTTTTGAATTACTTGCTCGATATGTTTAAGAAATCCGAATATCCCCTCTTGAACTTCTCCTTCTTCGTTGATTTCTTGCGGGATTGACGTCGTGGAAGGAGCAACCTCAAATACAAAGCTGACATTGGTTACTCCGGATACCGCTTCTACCCTCCACTCTCCGCTCTGTTTGATGAATTCTGGGGGAAAGGTATATGCTCCTACATCAGTTACTCTTATCGTCGTCGAGTTGATAGGTCCATCTAATGCAACAGAAAATAGGGTGAGCGAAATATCCTCTCTCGTTGAAGTACTAATCTTTACCGTGAGATTCTCACCTTGAAAAATCTCCATCGGTCCCGTTAGTATCATGTACTCCTGAGTATCTATCTCAGAAGAATGCGTAAATGTAGAGAAAAACACAAAAAACAACATCATAAGGACAGAAATAAATTCTATTTTCTTTTTCATATCATAATCCCTGCTCAATTACACATGACATGTACAATTATATAGTTGAATGTCGTATTTTCGTAAGATAAAATGCCTCCCCTTAGAAAACGCAACGTCCAAGGCCCCTCCGGCGGAGCAGGACTAATCCGATACTTCGACGTCGACGAAGGCGGACCCAAACTCAACCCCAAACTCGTCGTAGGAGTAACCATAGCAGTCGTAATACTAGAAATCATAAGCTCTATTGTGCTAAGTTGATGAACTAAGTCACACACCTATTCTCCCCAACTTCTATCCCTCTACAGTAGACTTCATAGATTTTTCCTGAACGCGATTTCTCCGATTTTTCAACTACTTGTGTGCCCCAGCAGGGCCGCTCGACGTTTGGATTGGTTGTGGTTCCTCTCCCAAGTTTCCCAAATCTAATGTAGGGGGTATTACACTGCCATTCTCCAACCGGATTTATCTCGTAGAAATCATATCCTCCAGGAATGGAATTGTGAGAAACCGTTGAAATGATAAAAAGAAAATAGATAAACAATAAAATAGCAATCGCTAAGAGGATTTTTCGATTCATGGTTAACTGTCCTCTAAATTCTCTGTTGTCTTCGAGACTTTTTTCTTTTTTCTCAAGAAAAAGATGGAACAGGAAATTAGGTAAGGTAATATTATGATGTATAAGATCTTAAGGATTTCCCACATGTCCGTTGACAGTGGGAACACCTGGTTTCCTCCAACAAACAAGGCAACAATGAAAAATACACCTCCAAGCGCCACCCAACTCCACTCGTTTTCATAGTAGCAGGTAATAGGCGAATCCACTCTTTGTCCTCTGCAGATCCCGAAATTCTGGTAGGAGAAAGGAGCCGGAAAGATGAGGAATAAGACGATGAATAAAAGAAATTTTAATTTCGTTGGTTTAAACAAACTTTCTTTCATCATTTCAAATCAGGGTCATCGAACGACGACCATGCTTACCAAGATTGAGTGAAGATGGCCCTTTTTGATAAACCTTTTGTTAAAAGGTTTTGTGACGAACGTGTCCGGCGGTGGGTGGTTCAAATCCCGAGCCGGTTTGTTCTGGAATAGTTTCTCCTCCCCGTGACCTCGCCAGCATCTCGTCTTTCGGTTAGGGCTGCTTCCGTCAAGATCTGACCCGGTTTCCAAATGATTTGATCCAGTGAGACGTGGAGTCATTGATGGCTTTCCAGACCGTCTTGGGGTCTGATCCACTGCCCGCCGGACTTCAGCTCCTCCATGAAGGCGGTTGGAAGTGACAGGGGACGCCTACCCCCCCAGCCTAGTTCGCCAAACATATTAGCAGATTAGGCAGTTATAAATCAGTAAAAAATATTTTTTCAGTCGTTTTTAGTCCTTGATTTATAAATTACAGCCGGTTAATAATCTTGCATATTCTCGTAGGGGGGATTTGTCGGTTATTAAGAGGTTTATTGATCAGATAAAATGGATTCCATTGTGAGCGCAGCAATTCAACATGGCCAAGTTGAAAAAAGAGATATTTCTGATGTGAAGGATGTAGAGACTTTGAAGATCGTTGTCTTAGGGACGGGTGGAGCAGGCAACAACACGATCAGCCGCCTAGAACACATAGGTGTGGAGGGGGCTCATCTGATCGCCACAAACACGGATAAACAGGATTTGAACAAAATCGAGGGAAATATCACAAAGCTTTTGATTGGAGCCAAGTTGATGCGAGGTTTGGGTGCCGGAGGTTTTCCGGAGCTTGGAGCTAAGGCTGCTGAGGCAAGCCACCATGAGTTGGCTGAAGTCCTTGAGGGAACCCATCTCTTGTTCATTTGCGCGGGAATGGGGGGCGGCACCGGCACGGGCAGTGCTCCGATTATTGCTGAGATCGCCAAAGAGCAGGGCGCGATCGTGTTGGCTATCGTGACTTTCCCGTTCGCTTTGGAGCGGGCTAGACTCGACAAAGCCCGGATTGGAATCGATAATCTTAGGAAGGTCGCAGACACCGTTGTCGTATTAGACAACAATAAACTCGTCCAATACGTACCTAATCTTCCGCTTGACAAAGCCTTCAGCGTGGCAGACGAAGTTGTAGCCCGGGCGGTCAAGGGAATCACTGAAACCATCAAGGAGCCGAGCCTTATCAACCTCGACTTCGCAGACATAAAAAGCGTTTTGGGTGGGGGAAAAGTGGCTGTGATAAGCGTCGGAGACGGAGAAGGTCCTGAGCGAGTCGACAACGCGGTTAAAAACACTTTGTCTCATCCGCTCTTGGATGTGAACTATGAAGGAGCCACTGGGGCCTTGATCCACATTACTGGCGGCGAAGACCTAACCCTCGGAGAGTCAAACATGATTGGTGAGAAGCTGACCCGAGGACTTGACCCCAAGGCGATGGTTACCTGGGGCGCAAGAGTCAAACCGGGCATCAAAGACAAGATCGAAGTCATAGCCATAGTGAACGGCGTCAAGTCCCCCAACATCCTCGGGTCTAGACGAGACCAGGCAGAGGAAGGCTTCATCTACACAAAGGAAGTCGACAACTGGGAAATCGGGAATATTTGATCTCTTTTCCTTATAGTGTCTCTAGTTCTCTTAGTAGTAATTGCAGTTGTTGGGGGTCGATTGCTGAGGGATTTAGCGTAATAATCATTATCGCTTTCTTCGTTGAAATCATGTCTCTTATGTGCTGGGTCATCCGGAGCACCCGGGTGAATTTATTGTAGGTTACCATGTATTCGAGGGCGTCGATGAGGATTATGCTGTTTTCTGATTTGTCGATGAACTCGGATATGGTGTGGGAGATCATTTCAAGTTCTTGGGGTCTGAGTGCGGGGTCTTTGCTGTCGATTTCGGTAAGCCAGATAACGGGGGTAGTGGTTATTTCGTATCTTTCCCTGATTTTTTCGGGCAACTCACGGCTAAAGCAAAGGCCATACCATCCTTGGTGGATTGCGTCAGTAAATATCTTATATCCCTTTTGCGGCTGAGTCTCCTGGATTAAGTAGCTGCGTCCTGGGTTGACTTTTTCTCCGCTCCATGTCCCAGTCTTTTTCGCGAGTGATTCGAGTGTTGGCCTTATGTCTTCAAGGCCGTGTTGGGCTACCGCAAACCCCAAAAAACCCATGGAAATAATCGATGCCATATTGAGGATCTTGTATTGTCCAAAACCAAGGATGAAGGGCACCATGTCGACGAATGCTCCTGCAAGCAGAAATACGGCTAATCCTACCACGAAAGCAGACAATTGTTTTCGTTCAAGGCCTGAAGTCGTAGCCCGATGAGAATCTATTGCATTGATTAATGCTATCATTAGAGACAGACTGAAATAAGCGGTATAAAATGGGAATAAGTTTCCATATGAAATAAAAAACGTTTCGTTTTGATAGGTTAATCCTTTAACAAGGACTTTGCTTGAGAATGCAAGAAACAGAAAGATGAAGCTTGGAGCATAAATCATTAATCGGAAGTTTGTAATGTTTTGAAAGAATCTTCTTTTTATCGGGTAAAAAGTGCTGAGCTCTAAGAGAATGCTGGGGAGAAAAGACAATCCAATGAACGAAAATTTGGCCCAAAACTCTGCTTCTGCCCCCAAGATTGTCCGCTGCATCATCATCTCGCCAAAAAGCCAAAGGCAGATGAAGAAACTCAACCACGCGTAGGTCTTGTTGACTTTTCCCTTGGGTTTGATAGTGTAGATGGCGATTCCAAAAAATATGTTGACCATCAAGGCCGCCACTGAAATTAAATGGTATGGGATCATCTGTCAGTTGGGAGTATGTGTGATTTACTTTATTTGTCTTCTTACCCCTTTAATCCATTACATCAACGCCTAACATAAATACACACGGTTCCCATAATATATCTGAGATGAGCG
>JBDREA010000103.1:0-3309 GCA_043820265.1 Candidatus Altarchaeota archaeon
TCTTTGATGGTTTCCACTCTTCAAGCCGTCTTGGGTTGGTTTGGGTTGTCCTTTTCCGGGGACTCGCAGAGCGTGGTTACATACATCTTGGCTCTCATAATCCTTGCTGCCGTGTTCTCGAAACTGGTTCACATGTTCAAGCACTGGATATACAACACCATAACGGGACTTGCGGCCTTGCTCATCCTAACAAAAATCTTTGAGCTAAACATCCCACTCAACGCTTTCACGGTGATTTTGTCTGCGGTGTTCGGCATAGCGGGAGTGCTGGCGTTGCTGGTGCTTCATCTTGGAGGCGTGTTTTTATAGCCGATTGGATAAATAAACCTCCTTATGTTTTTATCCAATCGGATATATCGAATTGCATAAGAGAAAATGTTCAATTACGACAAATTCCTTTGGATTTTGTGTACACAAACTTGCTATGCAAGTTTGTTATATTTATACAATTCGCTATTACCCTAAAGATGGCAAACGAAATACTTATGGGTTCGGCACTGATATTTTCGAGCGGACTAGCTCTGATACTTCTGGCCTTATTCATTCTCATATTCTGGAAGGCTATAAAGAGGCTTTTCATTAACAGCGTGACAGGCATCATCGCATTACTGATACTCCACTACGCGTTTGGAGTCGATATTCCCCTAACAGCGACTACACTGATAATCACCGCATTGTTCGGGACCGCAGGAGTAGGGACAATGTTAATCCTAAAAATAGGAGGATTATTTTAGCTTTCTCTGCATGATGATTAATGCTTGTTGGGAAATTTCATCCCTCGCCCCTGCTCCTCCCCTCTTTATTATTGCATTATGGTCTTCCGTTAGCAGTTGTTGATATGTATGGCTGATTCGTTCAGTAGGTGTTCCGAGAAACAAATCTCCTGGTCTCCCTTCATTTTGGATGGCAGTTGCTTTTGCCTTTAGCATACGTATTATCGCTTGGGCAACATATGGGTTAGATCTTTTTGGCTTAAAACCATATCTTCCTTTAAAATAGTCATATTGGTGTGCTCCGATAGCTGCACAAATCACAAACCCATATCCTCTTTGCATTGCGAATTCATAGAATCGATTTCTGGTATCGGTATGCACTTCTTTCGGTAATCCCGGGTGTTCCTGGGCCATGTGTCCTATACCTCCTTTAAATCTTTCTGGAAAATCTCTTACCATGTCGTCTGCTAATCCTCGCGTGAATTCAGCAACATGGTCTAATAGGTCATCTCCCACCCAGCCTGCTTCCTCTTTTTTTCTTAAGAACTCTTTCACTCGGCTTCGATGCAAATCCACAGCATCCGATCCTCCTTTCCTTAATAATCTAAGAATCGGAACTTTACGGTCTCTATTACTTGTCAAATTCTTTTTTCGAATTACGGCAGCTGATTTGTAAACATCTCTTGCTCTTTTAGCCAAAGAATTTTTTTGATGAATTAGTTCATCAATTAATTCCTGTAAATAGGTGGGTGCAACTTGCCCTGTGAACTCCAATCTTGGATTTTGTAAGTTTAAAAATTTTATTGAAAGTCCATCTTCAAACTCATGCAAGACCAATACTGCAAAGGGTTTTCTCCCACCATCATTACTTTCTGGATGAACGAGGACTGCAACTTCTTTGTCAGACAATTCCATTGTATTACCAAAACCTATTGGGACTTTCCCAACTCGCTTAACACTTCCCACGACCTTTTCCCCGACTGCTTCGGCAATCTTAGTTGCTGGAAGCAATTTAAGGAGAACTTTGTCGGGTTGGTCGAGGAGGCTGCCTTCTGCGACCTCTTGCCTAGAAAAAAAGGAAGGTTGTTTTAGATCGACCTCAGCCAAAGGATTTCGACTACTCCTCCAAAGTCTAAATCGCATAATGATATAAAGGAATCCAGAAAAGAAAAAGAAAAATTTTAGCCTTTCAGTATGATGAGGACGTCTTTTACGATGTCTGTTTTGGTTACGACTGTGAGGATGTCGTCTTTTCTTATGATGGTGTTCCCTTCGCAGATGATTACTTCGCCGTTTCGATAGATTACTGCGAGTATGCAGCCAGTCGGCAACCCAAGGTCCTTTATCTTTTTTCCGTCGAGTTCGGTGTTACCGAGTTTTAATTCGATTACTTCGGCGTTGCCGTTTGCTATCGAGGAGATGCTTCTTGAACCTGATTCCTGAACCAAGGCGTTTTTAAAGTATGAGACGAGAGCTGTGATTGGGCTGATTGCCGCAGTAATCTCCAGGCCCAAATAGAGGTCTTTTTTGCTTGAATCGTTGACGCGGGCGACGATTCGGGCTACATTGAATTTTTTCGCCATCTGGCAGACTGTGAGGTTTGTGTTGTCGTTGTGGGTCATGATTGCAACGGCATCAGCTTTATCGATGCCTGCGTCCTTTAGAATCTCCGTGTTTGAGCCGTCTCCGTGAATTACGAGGGCGTCAAGCTCTTCTGCCAGAATCCTAGCACGTTTTTCATCCTCTTCGATGATGACGACTTCGTGTCCTTCCCCTACGAGGTGGATGGCAAGGGCTTTTCCCGTGTCTCCACCCCCCACTATGACTAAATACATCTTTATGCTAAGCTATTATGGGTACTATTTAATATTATTGATAAATCCTCAATTATGTGTTTATGGTGAAAATCAGCGAATTCCCAGATGCTAAAAGCTACATCGATGAGTTCAAAGGCTCCATCTTCGTTATAAAACTCGGGGGAGAAGTGGCTCTCAATCCCAGCTTGATTGAGGCCTTATCAAAGGACTTCCTTGCGTTATTCGATGTAGGGATTCGAATAGTCGTCGTCCACGGTGGAGGACCCGCCATCACTGAGACTATGGAGCGTCTTGGAAAAAAACCCGTTTTCGTCGAAGGATTGCGGGTCACAGACGAAGAAACCCTAGATATAGTCAAGATGGTTTTGGTTGGAAAGATCAACTCCGAACTCGTAAAATCCATCAACCGGCTGGGTGGAAAGGCCGTTGGCCTATCAGGCAAGTCAGCCAATTTATTCATCGCAGAAAAACAAAAGAACGCCAAAATAGATCTTGGATTCGTAGGAGATATCATAAAAGTCAACTCCGAAGTCGTTGAACTCCTTTTGACGAACAATTTTATCCCAATCATCTCACCAATAGCTTTGACAGCAGATGGGGAGGTATCCCTGAACCTCAATGCTGATACTGCAGCTTCAAAACTCGCCGTGGCCTTGAAAGCCAAAAAACTAATTCTTCTAACCAATGTGGCGGGAGTGCTTGACGAAGAAAAAAAATTAGTCAGCGAAATTTCTGCAAAAAGCGCAAAGGAACTCATCGAAAAAGGGATATTGAAGGGG
>JBDREA010000104.1:0-11092 GCA_043820265.1 Candidatus Altarchaeota archaeon
CATCGGCATTGTTTTTATTGTCGTTTATTGCCAGTGAGATCTCTTTGAGCCCAGTCGGTATATCTTTACTCAACGGGATAGGGAGGATTGATCTGACTACGAAGTACTCTCTGGGAGTCGGAATAATCGCCCTGTTGGCCAATTTAGCAGTCGTTGAGAAGTGGGGGATGGAAGGTGTCGCCGCAAGCAACTCCTTTATACGCGTATTAGCCATTATCTTTCTGATATTCTATATCTCTAAGACGATCAAATTAAGGATTCCCTTAGGCGTTTATCTTAAACCTCTCTTCATTGCTCTTATTACATTCGCGGTTTTCTCGCCATTTAAGTATATGGTTGATTCCCTTCCCATGGCAACGCTATACATCCTTAGCCTTGCACTTTTCTATTGCTTGATGCTAGTCTCGACAAAGACCATACAAGTAAGCGAGTTAAGAAGAATTTTAAAAAGAAACTAATTTCCCCATAGTCAACTTCTCAACTAGCTTTGGCGAATGATGTGAAATTTAAAAAACACGACAAATTTATTTTACTAACCCTTTTTCTCGGAGTTCCTGAGCGGCATTCTCCACTTTGTCCACCGACTCCACCTGCTCCCCCCAGGAGACTAGTTCACTTAGACCTTGTTCAACGGATACAGAAGGTTTGAAGCCTATTGACTTAATCTTTGAGATGTCAGCCACACAGTGTCTGATGTCCCCTGACCGGAATTTATTTTCATACCCGATTTTCAAATTGGGTTTGTTATAGAGTCTGATGAGGGTTTCTCCCAGTTCGTTGATGGTTGTGGGTCGACCGGTTCCTACATTAAAGGATTCGTAATCTGCTTTTGAGCTTTCCATCACAAGGAGATTAGAGGTGACTATGTCTTTTATATTGATAAAATCCCTGCTTTGATCCCCGTCCTCGTAGACTACCAAGTCGTGATCATTTTTTATTCGTGAGGAGAATATGGCTGCAACACCTGTGTAGGGATTTGACAAGCTCTGCCTTGGGCCATATACGTTGAAGTAACGGAGGGCAACCGTTGGTATTCCGTAGGCAAAGCCTACTGAAAGGCACATTTCCTCCTGGTCTCGTTTGGTGACTGCGTAAATGGATGTAGGGTAAAGTGGTTTGTCTTCATTTGTCGGTGCAGGGGAAACTGGGTTTTCGCATATTGGACAATGCATCTCCCAGTCTCTTTTTTGAAGCTGTTTGCTTGGGCGTAGTTTGGGATAAACTTCTTCGCATCCCTCGCATCTGTAGGCTCCTTCCCCATATATGCTCATCGAACTTGCCACAACGAGTTTTTTTACATCGTGTTCTTCGTCAACGAGTATCTCTAAAAGCGTTGCTGTTCCTAGACTGTTGTGGTCCACATATTTTGTTATCTCATACATGGATTGGCCTACGCCAACCTGTGCTGCTTCATGGAAAATGACGTCGGCGTTTTCGATTACATCCTTCAGATTTTCTTTGAGCCGGACATCTCCTTTTTTAAAATCGGCTTTTGTATTTAGGTATTCCGGTGTTTTTTGCCGCTCTCCGTGCACTTGCGGCTCTAGTAAGTCAAGAATCACAACATCATGTCCCTTTTCCACCAACGCGTCGACTAAGTAACTGCCAATAAAACCGGCACCTCCTGTCACAAGAATTTTTTTGCTCATTATTCTTTCACTAGTATCTTGGAGGGGTATATTTATCAATTCATAAATAAATATGGTTTGATTTAATGATGGCAGGTATTATTGAAAAAATGAAAAAATCCATTACATCAAAAAACTCCGCGCAGCCTAAGGTTTCAATCATACTCTTAAACTGGAATGGATGGTTAGATACAAGTGAATGCCTCTCTTCCCTTGCCAAGGTGACATATCCAAAAGTCGAGATTGTCGTCGTTGACAATGGATCCACAGATGACAGTGTAGCCAATATTAAAAAGAAGTTTCCACGTATTGTACTCGTTGAAAACGAGAAAAACATGGGTTTTGCCGAAGGCAACAACATAGGAGCCCGTAACGCAACAGGGGACGTCTTCCTCTTTTTAAACAATGACACAGTGGTTGATCCTGGTTTCCTTGAACCCCTCACAACCGAAGTCGTCAAACCCTGTATCGGGGTAGTGTGTCCAAAAATCATGTTTTTTAAGCCCAATGATACCATTTGGTATGGGGGTGGCTTTTTGAAAAAACACTACGGTACTTGGCATAGGGGCTTTCTCGAAAAGGATGCTGGCCAGTACGATTCCACGACTGAAGTTGAGTGGGCTTCGGGGTGTGCTTTAATGATCAGAAAATCACTGGTTGATAAGGTAGGTTTGTTTGATCCCTTCTTTTTTATCTATCTTGAAGATGTGGATCTTTCATTGCGTGTGAGAAAGATGGGATTGAAAATTCTCTACATCCCCCAGGCGGTAATCTGGCATAAGGAATCAGCATCTACCAAAAAATTTTCCAGGCGCTTTAGATTTCTGGGGGAACGCAACATACTACTTTTAGCAGAAAAACACGGGCTAAACACCTTTTCCTTCTATCTGTATGACCTACTTCATCTACTCAAACTTACTGTTTCATGCTTAATACGCCTACAGTTCATGGAATCAGTGGGCGCTTGGGAAGCGAAAATATGGTATGTATCTAATAAACTGTCAGGCAAAATATCATCTAATATTAAATATTCAACTTAGAAAAAGATATCTCCGGGTGATAATTTGAAGCCTATACTAGATGTTGGTTGCGGTCGGAATCCTGCTATGATGGATGGGACCATAGGTATAGATATTGTAAAATCAACTTTAACAGATGTTGTAGCTGATGCCAGGCATATTCCTTTCAAGGACAACATTTTTTCAGAAGTTCATTTTAACGCTGTTCTAGAGCATATGAAGAATTGGAATGATGCTCTTACCGAAGGATTACGGCTTTCTAAGAAGGTCGTAGTTACGGTTCCACATTATAGCAGCGGACAGGCATACGATCCTGAACATCAGGTATATTTCAACAGGAGGGCGTTCAGAAATTATTATCATATGATGGAATTTCACTGGAGTGGACGTGGAAGTAAGAGGAGAATTCACACTAAGATAATAAATCATCTTATTAATTGGCTTGCAAATAAGAACTTAGATTTTGCGGAGAAATGGTGTTATCTTGTCGGAGGATTTGAAGAGATATATGCAGAGATAACCGGTATACACTAAGGTTGGTTGCCATTGGTTTTTTCACTACTCCCTGAGTGGTGAGGTGTTAATATTCCCCCAGAATCTCAAATACCTAATCCCAGTAAGCAGTCTTTAGGAGTTTCAGGAATTCGTCTCCGGTTTTTGATTCGTCGAATTTTTCTTGGATATGTTTTCTTCCTCGTCCTGCTTTCTTTTGGTATCCTTTTAAATTTGCCCGGACTTCAGAGATTGCACTACTCAATTCGGAAACATCCCCTGGTTTTACCAGGACACCATATCCTCCTACAATATCTGGCAAGCCCCCTACATTGGATGCAATAACTGGCACTTCGCAGGACAACGCCTCGGCTGCCGTGAATCCCAGTCCTTCTTCTATTGAAGGCTGGATGAAAACGTCTGCTTGATTATATAACTCGACGAGTTTTTTGGTTTCCATGTAGTCGCGCAACTTTAAGTTTAATCCTAGATCCTCCCCGCGCCTTTTGAGTTCGTCTTTCAAAGGCCCGAATCCAACGATTATTATTTCGAAGTCAAAACTCTTTTTTAGGGAACTGCAAGCCTCTAGAAGCACGTGATGACCTTTCTCGGCAGTAAACCTTCCAACCGCCAGTATATTGAATTTACCATTTCCTTTTGTTTTAAGTGGCTTAAAAATATTTGTGTCAACTCCATAGTAATGGCAGATCTTTGTTGATTTTGCTCCGTGTGAGCGAACATATATCTCGAGAAATGCGGAAAGGCAGATAACGCGGTTTGCGATCCTAAAGGCGATGTGGCAAATGATGTTGTAAATGGGTGTGAGCCAACGCAGACCTGGATGGTTTAGGGAGAAATAACTTGTGTATGGCTGCCATACGAACATGACGAGCTTTTTTCTGAAGACTGTTTTTATCCCCGATACAGTAAATGCATAGACTGGGGAGTTTGTAAGGATGACATCAATTCCTCCCTTAAACAGTTCAAAGGAGGTAGCTATATTTAAGAAAAAAATAAATGGGAAAGGAAGATATTTTACCGTAATATTTCCGCGCTCACTACCAAGCCGGGCCAACTCGCGCTCTAAATTACTACGTTCCCTTTTGGGTGTGAGAAGTGTGATTGAATGGCCTTCCTTGAAGATCCTCTTAAAAAAACGATAATTGAGTGCGCAGCTTAAAAGCAGAATATTCATCTTATTTTTCTGAGATCTTCAAGCGTAAAAATTCCAAAGTGGCAATAATAGTTCTGAAAAAGTGAATGGCCATCCACCCCATCGAATGAAGGGGATCCCTACTGACTAAGGAGATGCGTATTGTCCACAGTACGATGAAAAGACAAAGGGCACCAAACACAAATATCAAAGGTGGAAAAAATACTGAAAAAATCCCAGAAAACACAAATCCCCACCAAAGTACCAAAGCTTTTAGACGGTATTGCCCACGTTCAGATAATGTGTACAGCCCCCTACCAATCCATCTGGCCTGCCTTATTATCTCAGCAATAGACGCGGGCTCCTCATGATTTATTGCTAGGCGGGGGTCATATACGAGGATTCCGCCTCTTTTGGCAAAGCGGACATGTAGGTCTCCATCTTCAAAATAGAAAATTTTTTCGTCGAATCCTCCGAGTTCATTAAAAATCCCTCGTTTAATAGCCCTCAGACAAGTTACTTCATTGTAAGATTCTGGGTTTTTATAAAAGTCCAATACAAGTTTCTTATCGTGCCGAGGATATCTTTTTCTCCCTGCGGCTTGAGCTTTCTGGATGAATGACTTGGCATGCGGAGTGTTAACTGTGATGGATACGGCATCTCCCTCAACAAAGTCGCTGTTTAACCTTTTCAGATATGATTTATCCGGGAAAGTTACGTCGGCGTCTAGAAAATAAAGCACATCACCTTTCGCTTTTTTTGCACCTGCATTTCGAGCAAATGCTGCAGAGTGTCCGTTCTTAAAATTTATTAATCTAACAGGGAACTTCTCCACGATTTTTTTTGTATTATCTGTACTGCCATCGTTTACAACGATAATTTCAACATCATCGTGATCCTGATATAGGACACTTTCTATACAAGATGATATTGTATCTTCTTCGTTTCTTGCCGGAATAACAACTGAAATCATCATTCCCTGAATTTTTTCCTCGTTAATATAAATTCTATTAAACCAATCGTAAAAGCGAACCACTTAACTCCATCTAAGATTAATGTGTAAAACCCGTATATTCCATCGTTTCTTACTCCTCTACTGATCCTTATGATTTCGAATATAATGTTTGGAAGAGAAATCACAAGCAACAAGGAAGAAAATGGAAGGTGAAGTAGAAAAGCCATTGGTCCAATATAGACGAGAGGATAACTAAGTTTACCCAGGGTCGTCGCATTCTTCAAATTTCCTCGCTTTCTTAAAAACGAGTAAATTCCCCTCCCATACCACTGGTGCTGTCTGTAGAGTTCACCCAAAGTATGGACTACGTGGGTCGTTTTTATACATTCTTTGCAAGTTACAACCCTCTTATCGTGTTTTTCACAATACTCTTTTATCCTCTCATGCAAGTCCTTATCCTCCCCTATTCCAAGTTTAGTATCCCAATTCCCGATTTCTTTGAGGTCCCGTCTTCTCCATATATGGGGTAGAGGAATCTTTTCAGATTCTATTTTAAGTATAGAAACTAAGCCACGCTCCACCCAAGTATCTTTGGTATATTCCATTATCGGAGCTATACCTGCCACATCCTCAGAGAATTGCGGAACTGCTTTTGATAAGTATTCCGGATTCATGCGATCATCTGAATCTAAAAAGGCGATGAATTCTCCTATTGAGTTTCCGATACCGTCATTTCTACTTTTTGCAGCTCCTAAGCTTTTTTGATGTGTTATCAGTTTCAGAGGATATGGGCTTGAATACATAAATCTTTTTATTATTTCTGGTGTTTCATCACTGCTTGCATCATCAACTATGACGACTTCGAAATTCCCGTATTTTTGATCTTTCAGAGATGTTAGAAGTTTATCCATGTGATCCTGTTCATTTTTTGCAGGAATTATAATGGAAACAAGCGGTTGATCCTTCATTTTTTTATTTCCTTGCGACAACGATGATGTGCTCTGCTAGAGTCGGGAGAACGTTCGCTATCTTTTCAAAAGGCCAAAAAAATCTTGAACGGGTTGTCGAAACAATGACGTAATTCCCCAATACGTCCTCAATTGTAAAGTGACGGGCGACTATATCTTTCAGGTCTGACAAAACAAACATGGAATAATGACAGTCTAAATAGGCGAATCTAGGTTTGCCTCCAAAAAACATGAGGATGCGATTCTTTAGAGATACTAAGTTTGGAGTGGAAATTATAATCCTCCCCCCGGGTTTTAGAACATTCCTACAATTTTTTAAGAATTCATCGACATTAACCATGTGTTCTATCACTTCTCCTGCTAAAACCACATCGAATGATTCTGGAGAGAAAGGTAATTTCTCCTGCGCATCGATTGACTGCACCGAAAGACCTACCTTTCTGGCTTTTTCTACAAGTTCAGGGGCAATTTCTATTCCCTCCACCTCCCATCCTTTTGTTTTAAGAAACCTTAAAAAACTCCCATCAGCACAACCAATCTCTAATAATTGTCCTTTATCGAACCCTTCAAGTAACCGTGTAAAGATTCGGTAACGGACATCCTTGACATTTAACTTAAAGGTATTGAAACGTTCTATCTGCGCAATATCCCGTCCAAAATTCCCTAGAACGGCTTTTTTTCCCATCTTAAAAAAGAAAATATAATCCTAGGTAATAAATAATCCAGTCTTTAAATATGTTTTTCAACTATATGTCTTAAAACGAATCGATGATGGCAGAAAAACAAATAATCTTTATTTCACCTTTTTCGTCTGCAGCCCCAAGTTCCATAAGGATGGTTGAACTGTCCAAGTCATTGGATGATCCAATCCTGATTTTTCCGGCCAAAGACAGATATGGGGAAAGCCGGATCAGGGGAGCATTAACTATCGGTTACTCTAAAAGGAATCCACTCTCATATCTCCTATGTGCATATAACCAAATCGTAGCTTTCAAACCAAAAATAGTTTATTTTCTGAAACCGAATCCGTACTCCTTTCTTCCGGCCCTGGCCTATAAGCTTAGGTGGGGCGGGAAGCTGATATTTGACTGCGACGAATGGGATCCCCTAACCCTAAAGGACAACAAGGCACACTGGATTAAGGTTTTTGTGTCCAGGATCCTTTCTGTTCTCGCAATCAGGTATTCTGATAAAATCATCGTATCAAACAAAAACATACTTAAGCTACTGCCAATTGAAAAACGCAAAAACTGCGAATACATTCCAAACGGAGTAGATACAGAAAAATTCAAAAGAAACCCAAAAAAATCCCCAGCCGAATTCACGGTAATGTATGTCGGATCCCTTTACAAGGAAGAACAGGTCAAGCCGATAATGGATGCAATACCCTACCTGAGATCCAAGATCCCAAGTTTTAAATTGGTATTTGTCGGTCCCGGAAACACAAGTTCACTCAAAAAAAAGGCAAATTCGAAGCATGTTCATTTCACAGGGGAACTCACCCATGAAATGATACCCGAAGTTTTATCCGAAGCCGACGTAGTATTAGCGGTCTTCGCACACCTGCCAAGTCTGATCTATGCAAGCAACATCAAGGTTTTCGAATATATGGCAGCAGAAATCCCGATAATAGCAAGCAACACCGGGGAAATAAGCGAAATATTAGCTCATGGAGACGCAGGATACATACTCGACTTCCAAAGCCCCCACAAAATTGCCGAATACATAAAGTCAATACATGACCATCCAGATATTGCAGAAAACAAAGCAAGTAAAGCAAGAAAGCTAGCAGAAGAACGATATGATTGGAGGATATTATCCGAGAAACTAAGAAAATCAGCCGAGGAGCTCTTAGAAGGCCCCAGGCCTCACATTGCAGAACTCGATTAAATGTTTTTCTTCAAGCGAGTCAAGTACGTTTTCCAGCGAGGAACTGATATCCTCAGGCATTGGTCTCCCTTTCTGATTCTCTTTAGATAAATCCCTTTTTATCGCTTCGATGCTTCTTCTTCCGTCACACAAGCGCCAAATATCTCTGACTGTCTCACTGACATAGTATTTGTTGCCATCAGAGCCAAGTAAAGTCGGGATGCTGCCAAAGCCGCCCATATGCCCTACACGAGTTGGTTTATTCAATTTAATTCACCCCCAAAGATACGGTTATTTAAAAGTAGGAAAAATGTCCCTAACATAATAACAAATCTAATATTAGGTCTTTCAAGTTAATAAAAGCTTTCAAATTTGTATTTCAGATCTTAGTTGTCTTTCTACAAACCTCCTTGAACCTTCTAAAGAAACTTTCCCAGCCGAAGTTTTCCCTGATATGTCTTCTGGCAGCCTCACCGATTTTTTCTGCAACACCAAGATTATCGGCTAAAAAACACATTTTATCAGCCAACTCACCAACTGAGTTGACAAGGTAGCCTGTTTTTCCATCCACAACCACTTCACGCGGCCCCCCCTCATTAACAGAAAGACAAGGCTTTGACGAAGCTCCCGCCTCCAAGGGTATAATCCCAAAATCCTCGTTTACAGGGGTATAGATAACAGCCGAACAACTGGAATAAAGGTCAAGGAATCTGTTGAAAGGGACGTCCGTCAAGATTTCCCCATCTTCTCCCAGCAACTCCTTAAGTCTCTTACAATACGAAACATGCTCCTTTCTTTCAGATACAAGCGCACCCGCAATCACAAACCTCCAACCAGGATGCGCCTTTTTAAAGATTTTAAAGGCTTCTATCGCATACTCAAACCTCTTTTCAGGGGTTATCCTCGAAGGATAAAAGAAGAATTTATCAAAACCAGTGCAAAAAAATTCCTTGTAGTCAATGCGAGGAGACAAAACCTCCGAATCCATACTCAAATACTTTTTTAAACGGTTCTGTGTGTTTGCGCTGTTGGCAAATATGTGCTCAAGTTTCGGGACAATCCTCGGTTCAATAGCACGATAAGGTTGTATAGCAGCCCAATAAAAAGCCTTTTCAAAAATATTCCTCTTACTCATCCGCCAATCATATAGGTCGAACGCCTCCCGATTCGGTGTATGGCAATACCAGACAACCGGTGAATTTTTGTTCCTAATCCACTGAGACGGAGTGCCATGAGCATTTATCACATCAAAGTCCTCCTTTAGCACATAATTATAAAACTGACGGCCTGCGATAACAGCATCCCTAACCCTCATCGGAAAAAACGGAGGAACAAACCATCTAAGCTTGGAGGGAATCACCCTGACATCCAGTTCCTTAAACTCAGAAAAAGCCTTCTCCTTCTCATATCTGGAAACATAAATTGTCGCATCAAATTCCTGAGCAATCCTCAAAACAACACGTTCAGCCCCTCCTTTCGTATAAAGAAAGGGATGCGCTATCGCCAAATCCATGATCACTAAAGAATTACGATAACTGCAATAAAACCAAAAACCACTTCCATCAAAATCAGAACACCCACAAGCTTAGCCTCAGAGATCCCCCCAGAAAAATGCATTACAAGCCTCCCCCAACCAAAGATCTCACCGGGTTTCGGGCACACCAGTTTCCCACCCTCGATTTTACACCAACTATCCGCCTGAAACCTGCTCTTAGCCTTTAAAACCAACTCCAAAAAGAATGGTGTAATAAGGATTACCCCGACAGTCTCAAGGTTCCCGACAATAACTGAAGTAGCAACAACCGCCCCAATGCTCAAAGTCCCCACATCCCCAATCAAGATCTTTGCGGGAAACCAGTTATAAAACAAAAATGCCAACAAAGCACCAAGCATTGCCAGCGAAATCACAGCGGCTTCAGTGCTTCCCACACTATATGCGATGAAACCAACAGTCCCGCACATGACCACACCCAGACCCGCCTCTAAACCGTTGAATCCAGCCAACATATTCGTCGCATTCGAAGCCCCAGTAATAGCCAGCGGTACAAGAAACAAAGGATAAAGGATCCCAAAATCGACCTGGCCAAAAAAAGGCACAGCCATGACAGAATAACCCGCCTTAACAGCCATCAAGGGAAGAGCGGCAAAAATCGGGAGCATAGCCTTAACAGATTGGCGCATCACAAAAAGATCATCTACGATTCCCACCAAAGCCATAATCAAGACAGTCGACAACCCCGCCAAAACCGAAGTCAAATCAAATCCGTTAATCCATGAAACCGAACCAAAAGTGCCTAAGCCGATGAAAAACAAGACCCCGCAAACGAATCCCGCAATAATCGCAAAACCCCCCATCTCAGGGACTTCAGGTTGGTCTTCCTTGTTCATGTCTCTTCCCACCAAATGATGACCTATAAGTCGGGGAATCAACCTGGGGGTGATAAAAAAAGTCACCGCAAACGCAACCAAAACGATTAGGATATATTGCATCATCATCCACACACGAGCATAAAACAACCCGCATCAACCATAATATACTCGGACAATTTATTAAAGTAGGACATCTAAGCAGTAAAACCAAAAAATATACGCGGCCGTAGTGTAGTCTGGTTTATCACTCGAGGTTGCCAATCTTGCGACCCGGGTTCAAATCCCGGCGGCCGCAATTCTCCCTCTTCACAAGCAGGTATGAGCCCGGGTTCAAACACGTGGAAAACCTGAAGTCCAGAAAGCATTACAGATTGCAAAAGAAATCACAGAAAACTCGGTTTAAATCCCCCGCCGAGCCAACAGCGAATGGTTCAATTCCCCAATACTAGTTTATTGGATTTATAGGATATATATTTTATACCCTTCCAATCAGTTACTATGAAACTGGGGGGAATAAGCATTCTCGTAATACTATTGCTGCTGAGTGGTTGTTTGGGAGGAGAAAGGACACAAGAAGAGCTGCAACCACTATCTACTTCCTCATCTGTGTTCACCACAATCGAGGTTAACGATTCTGA
>JBDREA010000105.1:0-10935 GCA_043820265.1 Candidatus Altarchaeota archaeon
AGTGAAAAAGAAAGCTGTTAAGAAGAAAGCTGTTACTAAAAAGGCAGTGAAGAAAAAAGCAGTGAAAAAGAAAGCTGTTAAGAAGAAAGCTGTTACTAAAAAGGCAGTGAAAAAGAAAGCGACTAAGAAAAAAGCCGTTAAAAAGAAAGCTGCAAAAAAGAAGAGATAGGAAATTTACTTTCCTATCCTTTTCTTCTTTTTTTCTCTGATTAAAACCTCGTGTTTCTATGTTCGGTTTTCACCGAAACAAACCAAATCTGCTTTATATATCTGCCACCAAGAATCTAATTGATCTATGGAAGAGAAAATCACTTTAGATAGGGAAGCATTCAAGGTTTTGGCGGCAGACACTAGAATAGATATTCTAAAAAGACTTGATGAGCACAAGCTAACCTTATCAGATCTAGCCCAAGCGATGGACATGAGTCCATCAACTATCAAGGAGCATCTCGACAAACTTGTTTCAGCCGATTTGATCTACCAAGAAGACAAGGGGATGAAATGGAAGTACTACAAGCTCACAAAAAAGGGGAAATACATACTAAATCCCGCCGAAGCAAAAATCTGGGTTCTACTTGGCTTAACCATGGTCGCGCTATCGGGGTCGATTATTCGTTTATTCAATAAACTTGGAGAATTTTCCATTTTTCAAATTCCTGTAAAGATCGTGAACCAAAACACTCAATACGCGATGCGAGCGGCTGAAAAGTCAGAAGCTGCCCTGACGACCGGCACGAATTTGCCAACCGTATCTCCATCCCTTGGGGGTGAAGCAGAGATGAAGGCGGTTGAAGTAGCCACCTCCACGATACAAATGATCGTTGAAAAAACTAAGGAATATACAACAACTACTATCCAGGCAGTCGCTGATATGTTTTATGGTAGTGGGGGGGATAGGCGGGCTTCTGAAGGTGCAGGAGAATTGATAGGTTCAGCAAAAAATCTAGCAATGGATTCTGCAGCTTCTGCAACTGAATCAGTGCACGATGGAATTGTTGACGCCGTCTCATCCACAATAACTTCGACAATCCAAGATACTGCCAAGATCGCAAGGGAGGCAGTTGACAAGGATATTGTGTCACAGGTTGTAAGCTCAACTATCTCAGCCGCCCAGCCTTTGGTTCAGCGCACGGTGGAAGAGGTCGAGATGGCAACCCACATAGCACCTATTCCTTACCCTGAAATCATCCTGACAGTTGGTTTAGTTTTGATCGCCGGAGTATGTATCGGATATCTGGTAAGAAAGCGGTATTTCATCTGATATTATCCTGAAATTCCTATATTCCGCACTATTCTTCTATTTCTCACATCTACACACGCATTTTCCCCTATAGCGAAAAACACAAGGTACACACTTTCAGTCTAATGTTTTTCGATATGTTCAGTTGGATATCTTGGCAATGAATACTCTAAAAAAATATCCAACTGACCATATTTATTCCTCTGTTTCCTATAGCTTAGTTTAGGAAAACGATGAATGCTGCCAATAATTCCGGGGGGATCTCACGCAGAATAAATGCGTTCCCACTTGCTTCCGCGGAGCAACAGCGGATTGTAGCTCAATTAAGCAAAACAAAACCAATGAAGGGGCTTGATTCTGAGAGACTTGCTGATAAAATCAACGAGGTTGCACCAATCCTAAATCTGAGCGAAGAACGTTTCATTGAGGCAACGTTCCGAGCCGCGGCTCGTCTTGGAAGGGCCGAATCCGTCAGAGCCCAAGGTAGCCCCGGAAAAACAACAGAAATTGCCGTTTCAACGCTTGACTGGCTTGTAAGAAATAAGAATTGGGGGACAGATTTTTTCCAGCATCAGGCCCCGACGGTCTTAAACCTTATGGCAAATGCCATTGAAGGGGGTCCGGATGACGGGAAAAGAAGCCTGGAAGATATCAAAGCGGGGATGTCTGGGGAGAAATCAATAACTAGGTTCTTATATAGTTGCAAGGGTTTTTATCCTAGTCTAGAAAAGAAGATTGTTTTGTTATTCGGTGACAAACTTTCTGATTTTATTCCCAACCAAACCACAGATGATCTGGCCTCTAGGGTCAAAACCATTGGATTGAACTCTATGGCCGTAGATGGAGTTGATGCAGATTATAATCCGGGATATATCTCCGAAGCAGTATGTGATACCTTGGGGGAAATCGGATCAAAGGAGGATCGTTTTCTAGTACTCGATAGTCTTCGATTGGCCAGTTATTCACTTGACCGAATGAGTGATAATTTGAACATAGTTCGGGCACACAAAACAGATCCAAGGGAGGCGGCTAAACTGGTCCAAGAGAGGGCTTTTTCCAATATCATCGATATCGTAGCCGATAACAGGGATGAAATCCTGGCTGAAGGTGATCTTTCCCCCGAAACCTATAAAGCAGTTATGAATGGCGCATATAATCTCTCAGAAAAGCAAAGGGATAGGCTTCGTTTATTGATTCTTAATTCGGCAATCAGCCTTGATACAGATTCCGGAGCCCGGATGTTGGCCTTTATGTATATGACGGCACTTGTGGATCCAAATGACAAAAAAAAGCTTCCGAGGAGGGTTCAAAGAGAATTAGATGCGCTGGCATTGATCAATTCCTCCTTTAATGCTGGTATAAAACAAGACTTCCCCTCAAATGAGGTAAGGGTGAAGTACCAGAATACTATCCCAAAAGCTCTTATTGGGGCTGGATCAGAGGATATCTTAAAAATTGCTGCTCGGTTGCAGACAATAAACGAAGGGTCTTATCCTGAAAGCGAACTTATCCCTCGATTGGGCGTCTCTCTTGATAGCTCGGCGCAAGATGTCCTGACTTCTTCAACTCGCAGGTTCGCCCATGAGTACCCGGATGTTTTTTGGGGTGGAGGATTCAGAGACATATTCTTTGACAGATACGCTCTCCGAGATGAACCTCCATTGGCTCAAAGGTTGGGCGAAACTGACCGAAAAAAGGTTGAGTCGTCTTTAGCTAGGATCAATCCACCTGCTAAGACGAGGGCTGATTATTTGTTTCATGTTGGGGAGATGGTTAGGGGTAAAGTTCCAGGGAGAGCGATCAACATACTAGATGACATAACCGATGCTGAAGGACTGATGAAAGCAAACACCGACCTTGATAGGATCCGTCTTCTCTCCCATACAATACTGGCATTGGACGATGTCATAAATCCTGCTGAACAAAAGCGTTTAACGACTAGACTCGGGAAGGTGTTTAAAGCCGAAAAGATAGGTAAAATCCATTCTCAATCGATCGAAAGGATAATAAAGTTAGGTGGGCTTGAGTCTGCGGGAGGGGCCGAAGCCAGAATCATGATAAAGGACCTTCTCCACATGAGTTTGATATCTATTGATGAAGGGGATCAATCCTATAGGGAGGCAGCAAACTTAGTATTCAACTATGGAGTCGTCAGCTCAAATTTTCTAATATTAAAAAAGCAGTTTTTAGATGTTGATCCAGAAAGCCCAGATTTCGCGAGCCATGTCCGCGAATTCCCGGATTATGTGGCTCAATTACTCGATGCAAACAAGAATGTTCTTGATAACAAAGAGTATACTAGAGTCCAAAGAAGTCTTAAAAGAGAAACTGAGCCAAGAATTTTGTGCCAAAGGCATCTGATTTACGCTCAGCAAGCCCAGTCTTCTTTGGAAGACCATTTTGCACCGTTTCTTAATCGGACAGCCCAGCTTGTAGACATTGATGAGGATGCATCACGAGGTTACTTTAAAACATTCACTCCATCCCTTTTCAGGTTGAACTGGGCGGGAAAGGAGGTCGGCACAAGCAAAGGCCGATTCACCGATCCTGGGATTTCAGAACAAATCTATGGATTGGTTTGCGACTGGGCGAAAGACGGGGAAAAGAAAAGACTTCTTGGGGGGCTTTTCGAGGCCTATCAGGATCGTCATCTGATGCCCCTTCTTGCAAACACGTCGGCTCTTTCTAAGATAGGTGGAAATCCCGTTCTTGCAGATAGACTCAGCGGTCTCAGCCAGAGGCAGAGGATAAAGATGGCAAGTAGAGTATTCGATGGAGAATCAGTTGATTTAATACTCGATGAACTTGGAAGGGGCGAGGTGATGGCCGAAGATGATCTCTTCACTGAAAAGTTGAAAGTGAAGTTTCGTAGCATTTTCACAACTAAACCACCTGAGTTGGTTCAGGCTATCCGAAGAGCAGACGGCAGCCTCGATCAAACCGGTCCACGCGTGCTCATGGATGAGCAATACGTCACAAAAAGATTGGAGACGATTGCATTAAAGGGCTTGGGTCAAGGGTGGAGTGGTGATTTCAAATTAATTGCTTCACTAGTCATGGATCAGATTCAACAGCACATACCTGATCCAATGAGCAGGCCCGGAATTGTGAAATCAATACATGATGCTTTGGTCAAAGATGATGAGCCATTACTTGATGTATTAAATGATCTTGCTTCGAAAGAGGGGATCTTTAGGAAATTAGACTCTGGGCGTAGGCCTGCCAGGTCAAGAGCTTCTCTTCTCAATTTGGATGTATCTTCTGTTGTATTAGCAGAAATCCCTTGGAATACACCCACCAAGGAGACAGAGCGTCAGCTAAGGGAGATTGGTGATGCAATTAGGGTAATTCCTAAAACCGAAAAAACGCTCCTACCTGCTTTAAAAAATATCTTTTGTATTGTGGGTGGGGGTATGCCTCAGAGATTTAATGCAAATAAACTTATCAGCCATGTAGAAGAAACACAGGAAATCCCTCATCTACTATGCGTCGATAATATGCGCGAATTTCAAGCTAATGTCCGAAACATCACTAACCAAAGGACAGACAAGGGTCTTGCGGAAGCTATCCAAAGAACCGCAGGCAACAGAGAAACTGACAGTGGGCTGAGGGGTCTATTCCTCCAGTATGCGTCCAGGGTCAAAATCAAGGGTAGATCACCTGTTGAATTACCTGTTTCAGGGCCAATCATCAAGACCCTTTCGGAAGAGATAGCAAAGGCAGATGAATTTGAAGTTCAGATACAAAAAAAAGTTGAAGCCCGCGATAATCTATGTGTAACTAACCAAGGTAATTGGAATAAAATCATAGATGGAGATCAAGAAATCGTAGATGACATCAAGACTCTTATACCCTCAGAAAGAGGGGATAAGGATCTGATCGCCGGTCTTAGAGAGTTGCGCAAGAAGATTTCTAGTGCACAAGTTTTTGTTAGCGAAAGAAATGCTGAGGGGCATATGTTAGAAGAAGTCGAGTTACTCGATCAAGCTGCTAACATTAGAGCGGTCAAGGAAGGCGAAGTAGGCCTTTCGAAAAGAGACAGGTTTCAACAGGATGAGATCAGTCAAACCAGAGATAACCTTAAGATGCTCCTTGAGGGAGGGATCTGGGGTATCTCCCGAAACCATATGCCTCGGTTCATCGACCGCATTATTGAGGTTTCTGAAATCGATCCAGGTTTGGCAGTAAAATACTGGGATACTGCTACTCAAGTGCTTGAAACAGAGCCATTCGACTCATTTGATAATATGCTCATAACTGATGAGAAAAACTCCAAGAAAGCCTTTGATGCTGTCACCAAGCTTGCAGCAACTTCACCCGAATTAGCAGAAAACTACCTTACTTCATTGACCCACCTAATAGTCAATCCTGATGAGAAAGAGATCAAAAGACTCTCAGATGATCATCTATTCGATCCCGCCTTCACTGATGCGTGTGTGAAGTTGTGGGTTCAGGATCCAGGTGCTATGGCGGCATTCACAAGCCTTTTCGCTAAACCGTCTTATCAATCAAATCTACTCAAAGCTTTTGGGGAATTCGTCACGAACCCCAAGATCCTACACGATTTAGCCGGGATTGAGGGAAATCCCAGTGCAAGCTAAAAAAATATGGCTTCATATAAACCACCTGGAAAGGGACCAAGTAAGGGGGATATTGTTGGGGGGAGAGTAGACGCGGAACCAAGCACTTCTGTTCCTAGAGTCAAAGAATTAGGCCAACCGTTCGCAATCGATATTGGACGAATAAGAGCCTCAGTAAAAGATAGAAGTAGAGTTCTTAGACTCGACGAAACTTTGCAACAGAAAACATTCGAAGCACTTGTGGCTTTAGGAACTGAGTCAGCTCTCAAAACCGAAATTAATTCTAATCCAACAAAAGACGCTCTTTCAGCGTTTCAATGTGTCTCAAACATTATGGAGAGGCACCAAAAAAAACACCCATCATATCCCCACCTTACTTTGATGTTGATCAACAATATGCGGAGGGCTTTAGAAAACGGAAGAAAATTACCCTTTCTAATCGAGGACATGGGAAGTAAAGGAGATGCCACAGAGGCAGCGCTCAATGTACCGGGGCCCTTCACAGACATAAAGGCTAGACTACGTCAGTTGTTTCCTGAAACTGAAAAACATGATCCGGAAAAGTTCAGAGAATTAGTCAAACAATTCAAAGAAACATCTGGGAATATTGTCTCAACAAATCCTGCAAAATGGGATTACTCTGCTGGAGCAGCATTTCAAAAGCTTTTTCCATTGATTGGGAAAGTCAAATCTGAAGAGGGTAGAATAGAGGTTGTTAGACATGTCAGGTTAGGATTAAAAGCAGGATTAGAAACTGAAGATCTCTTTAAAATAGTCGAAGATTCACTTGACCAACCTGAGCGAACAGTCGCAGAGATCGAAGGACAAGTATTTGACAGTGTAATCGATGCGACACAAGCTAAACGCAAGATTAACCTGGGTGAAAATGATTTTCCTGAGGGGGTTTACTCAGCCCTAAAGAAATTATCTCACAATCTCCATCCAGCTCAAAAAGAATCTTATAAGCGGAAAATGGAGAAATTATTTGTCTATGGAGCAGACAAAGTTGGCCGAATGGAGGCTCTAATTTACCTTGCAACCATTGTAAGCTCAGAAAGGAAAGGTTTGCCTTTAAGTGTAATAAATGATTTATCTGACCTTAAAGTTATTGGGAAGGCGATTACTATACTTCATGAGCATGATTCAAAAACTCTTGTTCCAGGAAATAAAGAATTAACTTCATCTGAAATTGGAGTACGAGAAGATATCCCAAAAATTATCTCGCACAGCGATGTTTACCAATTGAGGCGGACTGCTGGTCGAATTCGATCAGTGGAATCCTGTGAATTCTCACCCTACAATACTGCAGTGAAATTCTTCAGCGTATTCCAGGGGGAAGGTAGAAGATTAAGGGAAATCCAAGAAAGAATGTTTATAAGGGATCACCCGGACAAATTCTGGCATGGCGTTGATAAAGAAACAGATGTATTTCCAAAGGACTATGTTACCCCAGAACTTGGATTGAAAAATAGGCTTCAAAAAGCAGATTTTGCTATTGGTCCAACAAAGGCAGATCTTCGAGATGAAGTTCTAGAAAACTTGTTGTCTTTGGGGATACCCGTGATAGGTGAGATGAAAAGCGGAATACCTATGAGAGGAGGTGATGATTGGAGTTGGACGTTAAAAACTGATAGGCAGACTACAATCATAAAATACGTAAAAGCTAAAAAAGAACTTCGAATTGCTCAACAAACGGGGGGTTATGATCTAGAAAATAGAATTGTCAATGTGGTAGAGGACCTTGGGGGCGGAAAGGTCAGATGTGTAAAAGATAACGCTTTCCGTGTAGATCAACTTAAAAAAGGTTTGGATAGCGATTTGGAAGTCAGATTACTGCATTCAATTTCTGAAGTTGCAGGTCATGGGGGGGAAGATACGGAAATTGCGAACCTTGAAGCAGCTAAAGCTCAAGGTGAACTCGAAGTAGTTTTGAAGGGATCAGAAGATGCTTCAATTGTACTTAATATGATAGATGAACTGACAGATATCTCTTTAGGCAGTCAGCTCGAACAGCATACTCGAATGAGAAATAATCTGTTGGTAGCAGCGGAAAGACAACCTCTAGATCCCAGCCTCTTCGGTCAGATAAGAGAAATTCTTAGACTAGGATTATCCGCAGACTATGAGGGAAGAATGGTCGGTCAAAACCTTCTTGTTTCACAGCTAGGAGTGGTTTCAGCTAGTCTACCTGAAAATCGAGACACTAGCATGGGTCAACAAAGGGATTCTATTGTTGATTCAAATAAGGTTTTGTGTTTGGCAAGCGAATCTATAGTTGATTTTCTAGACTTAAGGAAAAAATTCAATAACATAGATCCTTCAAGACCAGATTTTGAGGAAGAATTTCTCTCTTTTGGAAGATTTGTTAGAACACAAGCAACTGCGATTCAAAAAAGACTATCTACTCCGCTGATAACCGAAGATATGGGCGATCCTAGCAAAATCCAATCTGCGGTAGATGAAAAAGAACATATGGCTGCTATCTCCGGCTCTCATGTACATATTGCCCGACTTTTTCTTGAAAACATCGAGTCCACAATTATCCCTTTCCTGATAAAAACAACAGAGCTAATGGGAGTTAATCCCGGGGCTTCTAAAGACTTCGTTCGAGTATTCAGACCCTCCCCGGATTTATTGGATAGGCATGGGGAAAACGTAGGTCAAAAGGGAAGGCTTCTGCCCAACAATCTCTGGGAGAGGATTTATCCACTCGTCCGAAGGCTAGCCGAAAAACCGGAGATAGATGCTTCGGGCGGCAACCGATTAACCCACTTGTTTAAGGTTTATGGTTCGCGACACCTTGGCCCCCTTCTTTCGGGTCAAAGCGAAATCGCTCGGTTAAGTGAGAATCCAACATTAATCGACAAGTTGGCTGGTTTAAGCCAAGAGCAGAGGATAAAAGTTGTTTCTCGAGCGCAAGACGGAGTCGAGGTTGGATCAATTCTTGATGAGTTGGATGGGATCAAGACTACTACACAACTTGAAGGATTCCTAAAAGACGTTGACCTGTTACCTAAGAGATTGGAGAAAAAGATCCAAGACACCCTGAGTCCGGATTTGTCTAAAGGGCAATTGGAGCTTAGAAAAAAGAAGGCCCATCAATTAATGGATATAATAAAAAATGCAGATTATTTCAAAATCGAAGAACACCACAACCTCGAGGATCCGGAATATGCGAAAAAACAGTTGGTCGAAATCGGCTTAAAAGCACTCGACGAGGGATGGAACGGGTCATTTCAGTCAGTAGTTGGAGATTTCCTCGATGAAGTTGGAGAAAACATTAATCCTGAATTTAGGCTTCCTGTTCTAACGTCTTTTCTTATTGATGCCACACACACTGACGAGCCAGTTAAACCGACTCTGGAGATGATGAAGAGGAGTACCGAAGAACTTAATTCTACTCCTCCAAAAATTGAAGAGGAGCAACTTACTCCTTTCCAACGTATGCAAAACCAAAGAATAGAAGAAAGAAACCTACTAGAATCAATCCTTGATCAAGAAGAGCCTTTCCTGTTCTTCGCTGAAGCACCTGTTGATATAACTCAAGCTGATATGAACCAATTAAGTTTAGAAACTAGAAGAGCTCTTATATCAGTTTTATCTAGCCGAAAGAGATCCTTAACTGGAGAAGAAATTAGTGTATCTCAGACAGCAGGTGGAGCGTCGCTTAGGAAACTCAGTAAAGTGCAAGCATTGATAGGGGATAATCTCCCCAGGAAATTATCAAGTCCAACAGTACTCTCTGCCCTAGCTGGTCACAGACTTTCTGATATGATTCTTCCAGTAAATTCAATGAGTAAATTCCAAGAAAACTGTAATGATATACTCACGGCAGCTAATCCACAACGCTTTTTTAAAGTAGTTGATTCACTAGTAGATGATTCTACCCAAGACCTAAGTATTCGGGCAGCTTATCTAAAGCTTGCCGGACATGCAACTATTGGCGAAGTAAAAGCCAAAGATTCAGATCAAACAAAATCTTATCTATGGAAAAAACGCGAAAAATTAATAAGTGAATGGGAGCTACGTCAGAAAGCATATGACAGCTACATAAGCTATATGACCTTAACTGATGTACCTCCCACAGACGATGTTGAACTGAAGAAGAGAGACGGGGGAATATATGATTTAACCTATCAGATAGCTGAAGAATCAGCTAAGGGTATGGATGCAAATGAATTATTTGAGCGACTCGGATTTGTAGGTAAAAGGGAGGATACCCTTCTTGAAAGAATTGGGAAATCAGAAGATTATATATTTGTTAAAAGAGAAGAGACAGGATATGACCTGGAATGGAAGAGAATAATTCAGGGGGCAAATGGAGTCTTCGACGAGAAAAGAGAGAAAGTTGGTTTATCAGATAGAGAAGAACATCAAATACAAGCCTTCACTGAAAAAGTAGCTGAAATAGATTCCTGTATGGGAGATAGTCTTCCACGTCAGAGAATCCCGGAGTTTTTGAGCCGAGTATACAAGTTAAGCCAAAAAGATCCTGAGCTAGCCAAGTTGTATTTTGACACAGCATTGGCTCCAGTTAGGGAAAAAACCAAGAGTACTACAGCTAAAAGAAGAGTTCCTCCTCATCCATTCAATACCTTTGACCGTTTCGTATCTGATCCGAAAACTTCCAAAGATGTGTTCGATGCAATAGAAGGATTCGGGGATCCCGCCCTCGGCCGGGAGTATTTAACGATGATTTCTTCAATCGATCCGAAACTTGATGCACAAGAGACTCGTTCTTTATACGAACGAGTATTTGACTTCAAAGGATTTGTCCCAAAATTAAAAGAGGCATGGAACAAAAAAGGCGATGACGGCAGTGAGATTGGTAAACAAGCTGTACGAGCCTTCGTCTCTCTCTTCTCAACTTCCGAATGGCAGGAAAACCTATTGGCAAAAAATACACTGGACGTATTGGAAAATAATCCTCAAGCCATAATCGATCTCGCAGAAACTGCAAAAAAGATCAATCCAACACCTTCATAAAAAATGAATAAACCAAGGGAACAAGGAGGCAGGAATGGAAAAAGAGAAATCCCCAAGGCAGGACCTGAAGAAATCTCTAGAACCCCGCCTCTAGGTTCAGAATCTCTAAAAAAGATTATGGCAATAAAC
>JBDREA010000106.1:0-24602 GCA_043820265.1 Candidatus Altarchaeota archaeon
ACCTCTTTGACGGAACTGGCCCATAAATATAGTTCACTCTGACACACCTCCTTTTAGAATTAGGCTTCCTTGGGGGACACCAAGTTCTCTGGCAACTAGCTGGCATTTGGCCATCAACAAGAAATAGATGTATTTTTCCTCAGAGAGGGCTTCGAAGTTGCCCTGCCCTTTGGCGATCACTAGGTCTGCCGACTTTAATTTGGAGATGAACTTAGGATCGCTTCTCTCAAGCCCTGTATTCGGCATCCCGTTTCCGACAATGTCAAGTTTCACAAGTTTATCAATGCCAATATTCTTAGCATCGTCGACAGTTGCATCATTGATTATTGGGCCACCCTTGACGACTACAGTGATGTCCTTTTCTCCAAATTGCTTTACTATCTCCTCGATGAGCAGTCGGTCAAAGACGATTTCGCCGGCGTTGTCTGCGAGATACATTATGGTTTTGGCTGCGGCCAAGTCTTTCTTGAACCTAGGATAGTCGCCGAGAGTAAACTCTTTTTTTGTAGCTTCCTTGACGTGTTTTAGGACGTCGAATTCCTGGCCAACGCCGTAGTCGATTATGTTGCCAACAATTGCCAGCCTTACTGCCATCATAAAGGAATCGTCTGCCTTCGCCACCATCTCCTTCATGCAAGGGTACAAAGTTAATGCCAGTTTGTTATCGTGATCTTTGAGTTTCTTGTAGGGATCCTCGTTCCCAGTCACCTCCCTGACGATTGCGTGGATATGGTGCGCAATTTCCGGTGGAGATTGCCTATAGTCAACGTTTGAAAGGAATTCAGCAGACCTTCGAAGGATCCTTTCTTGCTGAGTTTTGTCAGCTTGGGCTCTCCTTGATGCTTCAAGACTTTGCCTTAGAAGGCATGGGACACAATCAAGGTTTGCTTTCATCTTTTCAGCTCCCCTCTGCAATAATTTTCACAGCCGCCATCAAACCCACTCCTGCAAGGAAGAAAAGGAATGCCGTCATCGACTTTCCGATGTTCGTCTCCTTATGAAGTTCAGGGACAAGATCAGACGCGGCGATATAAAGGAAACCTCCAGCAGCGATTGGCAGCATCAGTGTTTTAAATCCTTCTGAGGGCAGAAAGAATCCTACCACCCCACCTAAGACACATGTCAATTGGGATAGGAAATTGTAAACTAACGCTTTGGTTTTTGTCATGCCGGCGTTCAATAACACTCCGAAATCCCCCAGCTCTTGTGGTATCTCGTGGGCTATTATCAGAAAAGATGTCACAATTCCTAGGTGTGTGTCTGTGAGAAACGCCGCTGCAATCACTAAACCGTCAATGAAGTTGTGTATCCCGTCTCCGAAGAGCACCAAATAACTGTATGCATGCACATCACACACTTTCTCGTGGCAGTGGTGCCATTTAAGAACCCTCTCCAATAGGAAGAATAGGGAGAAGCCGCAGAGTAACAGGATGAGTGCGGTATCAGCACTTAAAACTGTGAGGGACTTCGCCAGTAAGTGTAGGAGTCCGCCACCCATCAATGCGCCAGCGGAAAACGCAACAAACAGGTATAACATCCTCCTAAGCATCTTCTCACTTAAAAGCAATGTCAATGCACCGACAAACGCGACTAAGCCGTTAATGAAAGTCAGGCCCAGTATCCAAAGAAGCGTGTTCACAAACCTGCCTCCTTCCTTTGAAGTTTGCCTTCAGTGAAGTTTTTAATAGCGTCTTTTACAGTTTGGCCCTCGAATAGATATGTTTCAACCAGGTGTTCTTTGAGGGCATAGTAGGCTCCTTCTCCGACTTCTCTTGCAATCAGGACATTTATTTTGTTGTCGACGAGGAATTTGGCGGCAGTCATCCCAATCTTTTTTTCAAGGTTTTTAGCAGGGTTTTCCAGCACCTTCATGCCCTTGACTTGGTTCCCATCGACATCTACGAACATGAAGTAAGGTGTCTTACTGAACTGCGGACTCAGATTGGAATCTAAGCCGGCATCCTCAATGACAGGAAGACCGATTCGAACCGACTTCAGCTTTGCAGGCTCTACGTGGATGGTGAATGAGTCTACGTCTTTGATGGAATCCTTGATGACAGCCTCTATTTTTTCGGTTTGTTCGTGGGAGCGGGCCACACTCAAATCTCCACTCATGGTCACCTTCGCTTCCCCGAAGACGTACGGCCCCGACCTGCGGAGCTTCACATCCCTTACCTCAGACACTCCCTCGACTCCCCGTATTATCGCCTTGATTTTCTCCCCCAACTCGGGGCAAAGGCATGCATCCATCAAAACAAGGAGACTATCCTTTCCCATAAGCACAGCCACCTTCAGCACCAACAAAGACACTAGGACTCCTGCTATCGCTTCGAGTTGTGGGAAACCTAGATGCGATGAAAGGATTCCAACAAACACTACTAATGATGCGTAAACATCAACACCCGAATGCTTTGCGTCGGCGATGAGGGCAGGGGAATTTATTCGTTTTCCAACACCGAGCTTATACTTCATAAGGGCGTACGAACCTACTGCGGACACCAGACTCACCAATAATGCAATATATGCCAGCTTCAGGGGACTGGGATTCATGAATGCAGTATAACTTTCCTTTAGAATTTCCAGCCCGGCCAGAAGAATCATTAGGGCTACGACAAGGGATGCGATTGTTTCGGCTTTATAGTAGCCGTAAGTGAATCGTTCGTCTGGTTTTTTCTGGGAGATCCTCAAGCCAACCCAGACGGCAACTGTACTCACAACATCGGTAAGGGAGTGAAGGGCGTCTGCGGTTAGTGCAAGACTGCCTGAAAGAATCCCAACTCCCCCTTTGACTATCGTCAAAAGGAGTGTTGCCGCTGCCGAAATGATTGCGGTTCGTTCCCCTTCGCGTAATTTTGACTGCATCTCACTAGTGCCTGTGATCTTTGCATGCAGTTGACTCAGACGCTTTCTGCAACTTGCCATCCTTAAAGGATTTCAGAGCAATATCTATCGGTCCCTCAGCCCCACAGTAAACCTCAATGCCTCTTTCTTCAAACATCATCATCGCCCGATGTCCCATACCAGCGCATAAAACTATGTTTGCCCCGGCATTTCCGATTACATCAGGAGGTTTACCTGTTCCCCCAAAGTGTTCGCTTACGTTTTCAATAAACTCGATCTCATTCGTCTCAGAATCTATTATTGCATATAAAGGTGCTCGCCCGAAATGCGGGCATACTTCCTCTTTAAATCCGTTTTTTCCCATTGTTGGTATTGCAATCTTCATTTTTTTACCTCCATTTTCCTCCACTTCGTCCATGGCTACCTTTTGCCTGACCTCGTCCTCGACAACCCATTCCAAAATGGTCTTTCACGGATGGTCCTTCAAGGGGTGTAATCTTTTCTTCAAGGTAATCCTGGACTGCCTTTCTCGCGTTCCCGGAGGCCTGCACCATCTTCACATTCGATTGGTTCAGGACGGCTGCCGCTTTCGGGCCGAAGTTCCCGGCAATCGCCACTTCGGCTTTCTCGTTCACTGCGGTCTGCGCTGCTGTTATCCCTGCCCCACCGGTAGCGTAGGCTCCTGGATTTTCAATAACTGAAGCTTCTTTAATGCCCCCTTCTTCGCATTCTACGACTGTAAAATTCGAACAGCGGCCGAAAACAGGCGAGACATCGTCTTCCAAATTCCCTTTCATTGTTGCTATTAATATCTTCATTTTTTCTGTTCACCTCTGCCCCAAAACCAGTCCTCTGAGTAATTCTCCCAGAGTGTTTCTTCGGGACTTTGTTTTCTAATCTCTGCCTCCTCAAAGGAGAATCTATAGTCCTTGGTGTATGAGAGGATGAGTTTGTAGGAGTTGATTACCTCAACCATCCTTTTTTGGCATTCCAAATTCCTTTTTTTTGAACATCTATCGGGATGGTATTTTTTCGCCAAGTCACGGTATTTGTTCTTTATCTCCTTCAAAGTTGCCCTCTCACCTAAACCAAGGGTTTTTCTGGCCTCCAATATGTTCTTCACGGTCCTAATCATCTAGACTTTCAATCCTCTTTTTAACCTCGTCAAGCTGTTGTTCAAGAACCTTGGCTTCCTGTTCGAGTTTCTGTTTATTTTGTTCTTCGAGGGATCGACCGAGCCACTCGTAGCCAGGGATTCCAGTGGCGAAGAATCGATTCATGCGACCGCGCCCACGTCCTCCTGTTCCTGGAGCTCTTCGCTCAACTCCCAAGTTTTCTCTGCCTCTTGGCCACATAATGGCTTCTCTTGGCAGTGTAATGCCATTGCAGAGGCCGAAACCCCCGCCAGTTCTTGATCCCCGTCCCTGGGGGCCGGTTCTATCTAATCCAGGCATATTTATTCACCTCCTTTTCCTCTTTATTGCGACTGGATAATCTTCTTTAAACTATTAAACTGTTTTTTATTCAACCTGCAGATTCCTACGCCCTCTTTATCTTCTCCGATGACTGCACTTCCATCGTCGTTGATTGTAAGTTGTGGGCAGTCCGGGTTTGGACCAGGTCCGTCGCATAATGTGTATGTTCTCATTTCTTTACCTCCTTGTTTTACTATTCGTTGTGCCAGTCTTCCCCGCAGTACTTGCCTTTGTTGGCCCGTACCGCTCCCCCAGAACCATCTTTTTTTGGTCCGGGCGTAGGATAGGTTTCCTTTTCTTCTTCGTCATCGCCCATCTTTTTCACCTCCTTTTTTAATTTTCTTTTCGAGATTCTCAACCACACATTTGAAAGCTTTCGATGCTTCAGTTTCCGAAAATTCGGTGATGAATGGTTTTCCTTTGTCACCAGATTCCACTATCTCGGGCTGGATAGGGATTCTGCCCAAAAATGGAATATCCATCTCTTTTGCTGCTTTTTCTCCTCCCCCTATCTTGAATAATTCTATCTGTTTCTTGCAGTGAGGGCATTCTAATCCTGCCATATTCTCTATCACACCTAAGAGGGGGATATTCAATCGCTTAATGAAATTTATGGCTTTTTTAGAGTCGAGTAATGCGACGTCTTGTGGTGTTGTGACGATGATTGCCCCATCAAGATCTGGTATCAGTTGTGCGATACTCAATGGTTCGTCGCCTGTTCCTGGAGGAAGGTCCATGATCAGGTAGTCTAGTTCTCCCCATGCAACTTCGCCAAGAAACTGTCTTATCGCACCCATTTTGATGGGGCCGCGCCATATTACTGGGGTGTCCTTTGTCGACAAGAGAAACGCCATCGACATGACTTTGATTCCCTGTGGAGAAAGGACTGGCTCGATTCCCTTCTGAGAAGCCCCTGGCTTTTCATCTTCGATGCCGAGCATCTTTGGAACATTCGGTCCTGTAATGTCTGTGTCCAATAGGCCAACCTTGTATTTTGCGGAGAGGGCACAGGCAAGGTTAACTGCCACGGTGGTCTTTCCAACACCGCCTTTCCCTGAGAGTACGGCGATCTTGTATCTGATATCTTTCATAGCTTTTAATATTCCCCCGTCCTCAACATTTCCCCCTTCATCTGGTTTCATCTCAAACCGTGCCCCGTTTTATCTTTTTACTCCCGCATTCCGGGCATTCCTTTGGAAGTTTGTCTTTGTCCACCTTCCACTCGTGCTTGTCATCTAGGCATCGAAATATCACTTCATTGTTTGATATGTAGTAGCCTCCCTTGATCTCGATGGCCTTGCCGTTGAGCAATGAATCAATCACCTTGTACAATCCAGATTTCAGATCACGTTCCATAGTTCGGCGGGATACACCCATCTTTTTTGCAGCGACCAGTCGTTTGAGCTTGTCATGGTAGACGAGCTTCAACGCCTCCAACTCTTCAGGTTTAAGGAAGTTGGATTCAAGCTCGGATAAGGGGATCCCACGAGGTTTAAAATAATTAACCTCTGGAGTGTTCTCAACCTTCCTTAGGCATTTGGGTCTGCCACTCTTGTTTTTTTCATCCATTTTAATGAGTATTGCCCAATAGGGCAAATCATAATATCAATACGCATTCATCCTTTATAAATGCCCAATAGGGCAAAACCTATGGAAATTATGACTTATCAGAAGAAAATCAATATGTGTAACGGAACCAGGGTTTTATCCTCAGAAAACATATCATTATCCTAACGTTTTTAGGATATTGGACCTGTTGATGTATCATGGGGTCCTTGAAGAAGGAAGATGATCTGCACATTATGTGGGAAACCAATTCCTAATTATCGTCCTGCCTTTAACCATTTAAGGATTGATGAATCACATGTTGCAGATTTTTGTTCGGAATGTGTTGATAAATTTCTTAGGTGGCAGCAAAGCATATTCGCAGATCTTTTTCCGACAAAAGCCGCAAAGAAGAGGTATGGAAAAAGTCGAAGCACTTAATTCTAACACTTTTTAGGATGTTGCACATGTAGGTGAAAGGGCGTAGGGCCTAAATTTTTTGGATGGGGCCGGTAAGCAGTTGGTAAGTATCTATTTTTTAATCTTTTGCACCCAAAGTTTTTTTCTGATTTGAAGCATTGTGCTATTGCCTTTTAATTCGGAACAACTGAAGCATAGGAGTTGGAGGTTTTCTATGTTGTCTTTGCCTCCATGAGATATAGGTTTTCTGCGGCCTATTCCAAGGTCTCGACGATTGCAGCGATTTCCGCAGAGACTGCATTTCTTACTTCTGCGGAAGATGTGTTCCTTGATGAGATCTATTATTTTGCCCTTGGGTGTGGCGGGATCTGCTTTGAGCGTTTCGATTAGGTTTTCGTCTAGGGGTTCGATAAGCCTGAATTCAGGGAATACTTTTGGTCTGTGATAGTGTGCCGTTTTTCGTTCACTGTTATGCATATTCATCAATCTTTTTCCGGCGGCTTTACCCGAGTATGCTTAGAATTAGTAACGCCGTCTGTTATACCTGTTTTTTGGAATTTTTTTATTTGGTCCGTACGTTCTTGGTTTGCCCCCTTTCTGCTGGGGTTTCCGCATCCCCCTCGGTGGGCGTTTCGCAGCGCTTCCAGTGGCTGCTTGAGCCGTGTGGGAATGGAATGGATGGTCGTCTACAACAGTGATTGGCTTCTTTATTAACCTTTCAATATCCCTCAGGCAGTTTCGTTCCTGTGCTTCACATAAAGATATCGCAATACCTGAGGCACCTGCCCTTGCAGTGCGGCCGATTCTGTGTATGTAGATTTCGGGCTCATCTGGTATCTCATAGTTGATTACGTGAGTTATGTCATCGACGTCTATGCCCCTTGCAGCTATGTCTGTGGCGACAAGCACCGGGGTGTGCCCAGAACGGAAACTAAGAAGTGCCTTCGTCCTTTCAGTCTGGCTTTTGTTCCCATGGATTGCTATGGCATGAATCTTGGCTTTGGAAAGGGTTAATGCGACTCTGTCGGCCATGTGTTTGGTACGCGTGAAAATCAGCGTCCTCTCTGCACCGTGTTCGGTCATGATTTTTGTCAGAAGCTGAATTTTATTCTTACCATCGACGAACATCACCATCTGGTCTACGAGTTCCACAGTCGGAGACTCTGGAGTCACAGAGACCTTGATTGGGTTGGTGAGTATTGAGTCAGCCAATGAGACGATTTCTTTAGGCATTGTCGCCGAGAAAAAGAGTGACTGCCGTTTGAGTGGAAGCAATGCAATAATCTTTCTGATATCTCTGATGAATCCCATGTCAAGCATCCGGTCAGCCTCGTCCAAAACAAATATTTCTACTCCGTCAAGTTTTATGTGTCCCTGGTCTATGAGGTCTAATAGCCTGCCGGGTGTGGCGATTAGCACGTCCACGCCCCGAGCCATCTTATATACTTGTTTACCCTGCTTCACGCCTCCGAATACAACTGCCTGGCTCTGATGCATGTACCTGCCGTATGTGCGGAAGCTCTCTCCTATTTGGGCGGCCAACTCCCGTGTTGGAGTTAAAACGAGAACCCTTGTATGCCGGGCTTTAGGTTGCCTTTTTGTTTCAGCCAACTGTTGCATAATGGGTACCGCAAACGCCGCAGTCTTTCCAGTGCCCGTCTGAGCGCAGCCAATGATGTCGCGGCCAATGAGTATGGGGGGTATTGTTTCCACCTGAATCTGGGTCGGCTTCTCATATAACTCATCCCTAAGCGCCCGCTTTAATGGCTCAATGAGGTTCAAACCCTCAAAAGAATTTGTTTCCACATCCCTAGGATACACGTTCACCGAATATATACTGATTTAAAAATCCTAATGAATTATGGCCTAAAGCCTATCATCGGTAATGTGGGTTTGGGGCCATCGATAAGAGACTGACGCATACAAAACAAACATAGAATGTTTTAAGTTACCCCGTCGGGCTCACATCATTTTAATCTCTATGCCAAGAACAATTATGATTGGTTTAAAGTCCTTATTGAATTGGATTTTAAACCTTTTTCCCATTTATATAAATGGTGGTATAGTTGATTGAGATTTTTATTGATTGATTAATGGGAGGTGATTTAAAATGGGTTTTATACAGGAGTTTAAGGAATTTGCGGTTCGAGGAAACGTGATCGATATGGCGGTTGGTATCGTCATAGGGGGGGCTTTTGGAAAGATCGTTAGTTCCTTTGTAAAGGACGTCTTGATACCGCCTATTGGGATGCTTATGGGTGGCGTGGATTTTGCGAACTTGTTTATCGATCTTTCAGGCAAGGGATTTGAATCAGTGGCTGCAGCGACCGAAGCTGGTGCCCCGGTAATCGCCTATGGATTGTTCATAAACACAATAATTGATTTTGTCATCATCGCCCTGGCAATCTTTGTGGTCATACAGCAGATAAACAGGCTAAAGAAGAAGGAGGAAGAGAAACCTTCCGAACCACCCAAGCCCACAAAAGAGGAAGAGTTGCTTACCGAAATCAGAGACCTCCTAAAAAAGAAATAAGGACACCTTCGATTAACAAGGAGGAAGATTATTCAAGGAATCTCTCCTTACCCTTTTTTCTTTTTATTTTTTTTAAATAGTATGTCCTAGTGGTTTCAGAATGTTGGACTTGATGGTTAGTTGGTGCCTGACCCTACTGCTATCTTTTAAATTTTACCTTTAGTAAAAAACTCATTTCATGTTTCTAATCCTCCTTTGCACTCTGAGATAATTGACGACTGCTAAGATCAAAAAAATCCAGCCAGCATTGTCGCCTTTCAGCCAAAGAAGATAATAACCATAACCGAGTAGGAATGCACCCAACAAACCGGCGGTCAAAAAATAACGTCTGCTTAAACCCTCATTTGCCATGATAACACAAAAAAATTAGAAACACAAAAATAAGAAAATAAACGGTTTTTAATCTGCTATCCCAATCTTCAAACATGGGAAGAGAGGTTTTTGTCTTGGGATTGGTATTGATAATATCAATTTCTGGCTGCTTTGGGGGCAAGCCTGCGGCGCAACCTGCTCCCACAACCTCAGTTGTCACGGTTTCTACGAGTCCTCCCACTTCGACTTCGACGTCTACGACCTTAACTCCCGACGAAGTCACCGCCGAACGCGTTAAGGCTGTCGCCGAACGAATGAAACTCGACCGAATCGAAGGAGGAGCCAAAACAGACGTAGCCATAGTCGGCGAACAAAAAACCTACCACTTCACCGTAGTCTGGCAAAACAAAGAGTTTTCCGTTGTCGCAGGAGTCGACAACGAATCCTACATGACCCAAACACTCAAACTCAAAGACTTCGAAACCCTCGAAAAAAGCAAAAACGTCTGTGCCGCCCTAAACAATCTAAGAAAAATCGGAGCAGTCAAAACCGAAGTAACCAACCTCAACGCAGTCCATAAACTCTCAGTCTTCCAACACTGTATCGCTTAAAAAAAGGAAAAAACGACACGCCCACAAAACCTATAAAATCATAGTAGCTAAGACCCTCAACCTCGGAAACAGAAAGACTCCTAAAAGCCATAAAATAACAATATAACAAATAAAAAAACCCACAACAAGAGAAAAGAATAGAAAGAAGAGGGAGGATGGGTTTGAAAAAAGTATAACTGTCTTTTATTTTTTGTTTTGTAATTGTTTGGTTGATGGCTGTGTTAGATTATAACCAGGGGTTTAAGGGGGTTGTGTTTTTTCTTTGTATTGTAATTGTATCATTCGTATTTTCAGGTTTTGCAATAGCTCAGCAAGATTGTGCTCTTGGCCATGAGTGGAGCAGGCGTGTGGTAGGCTGCATTCAATCCAACTGCGACGATATCTCCCACGCCTTTCAGAACTATGTTCTCCACTGCGTCTGTTATGACTGCGGTGAAAGGGGTTGCACCGGCGACATCGAGTTTTCGAAGGGCTGCCATCGCTCCCTTGACTACAAAAGCTGTCCAGGCTGCCTCTACGCTTGCATTAGTCCTGACGGGATGTGTCCCGGGGAAAAACCCACCCAGAAATTCTGCGATGACTACTGTGTCAGCTACCACGGACCCCACGAGATCGGCGAACCAGAAGAGGGCAGCTGCGACTGCGAATGCGAGGAAGGATACACTGAAAACGAAAATCTACTGTGTATTCCAACACCGGTAACTTGCACGACTTATTGCAATGAATACCATGGAACAGACAAAGCCCATGGAGAACAAGCAGTCGGAACGCCCTCGGGAGTCGACTGCGACTGTGAGTGTGCGAAGGGATACGCCCCCGATGAAAGTCTCACATGTCAAAAGGTTAGCTGCGAAGAGGAGTGCAAAAAGAAGTTGGGGGAAGGAGGAATTCCAACTGGAACCCATCCTGAATGTGGTTGCAAGTGCGATAAAAAATACGAAATATTCTGGACTAATCCTGACGGAAAGGGGAAGAAGAAAGTCTGCATCGAAAAAACATGCCCTGATGAAAATGCAAAAATAGATGAAACAACAGGTGAATGTGTTTGTCCTGAACCAAAATTTGAAAAGAAGCCTTGGGAGGGTATCTGTATTGAAAAACGAGAAGAGAATCCGACATGCGGAGACAAATACTGTGACTATGATGGCAGAAGAGGAGAAGAGGAAAACTGTCAGACCTGCGTTGCTGACTGCTTTTGTGAGGGTCAAGAAATATGCGCTCCGGATATGGGTTTAATCCGCGAAGGAGGATGCATCAAATCAGCTGCAGAGATAATCGATATCGGATGCTTTCGTGGAACTTATCCACCACAAGTTGCAATCAAACGGTTTGCGTCTGGAAGACTGGTCGAGGGAAAAAGGGGAACAAAGCTTGTCAAGGGAGATTTACTTTCTCTAAGTGCACCTTATAGGACAGGACTTTGCACTTATGCATACATCAACCTTAGATGGTCGGATGGGACCAGAGCCAAGATGATGCTTGGAGACGACACACTTGGGCAGTCGATAAATATCGGTGCCGACGCCGTCGAGAGCGGATGGCCCTCATATAAGGATACAGCAAAAGCAACTGGGGACACGCTTTGGAGTATCGCCACCAACTTCGGAAAGGCAACATGGTGGTCTGTCGCGGGATTTTTCAGCCCTAGCGCATCAATATCCCCCGGACTTATTCAAGTCTACGTTAAAAGCCACATCATCATCAACCAATCCCAGGGCCAGGTGACGATCTACACACTGGAGGGAGAACCGATCATAGGATACCTTGGTAGGAACGTCACAGTCGATAAAGGAAAAAAGGTTTCAGTAACAAAAGAAGGCGTGGGTGACGCTGAAGATTTCCCACCGTTTGAGCCTGGCGACTGGTATTTGAAGATCCCCGATTGCCCCCCGGATGAGGAGCTTGTGGGTGATGAGTGTGTTTCCGAGAAAAAAAGGGGGGGTGAGGAGATTCGAGCCTTTACAGAAGACATCCAAGTCAAAGATGATGGGGGATCAGGGTTGTGGCTTCTTCTTGGAGGGGGATTTATGCTGGCATTGATGGGTTTGGGTTTGATCATAGTGTTAATCATTGTTTTTGTAATCCTCAAAAGAATGAGAAAGGTGAGAAAGGAGGATCCACCGGTGACCGTGCAAGAAGTCCAAAAAAGTGCATCTCAAGGTAAATTCTGCACGGAATGCGGTGCCCCCCTAGACCGAGAATCCCTGTTTTGCACGGAATGCGGGGCAAAACAATGAAAATAAAAAAAGTTGTTTTATTGATAACATGGATGATGGTGTTGAGCACATCCGTTCAGGGTGAATCGGTATCTGGGGAATACGGATCTCCCGGCGATGCCTATCTGCAATACTCAATCTCAGGCGCCGACTTCTCGGGTGACCCTGATGGGGCGCCGCCATGGGTGGGGGAGTTCATCGGCGAGCCGATAAGGTTGTCTGGGAAGATGATTGTCTCAAGAGGGGAGGGCACCGTCTCATATGTCACAATGAAGGCGAGCCTCGGCGACAAGTCCGTCTCCTGGCCTAAAGAGGGAGAGGATAGCAAGGTTGAGGGCAGGACAGTTGAACTTCCCTTTGACCTAACTTACACACCAGATCCTAGTTCTGAGTCCGTATCCGGTAATGTCCGGCTTGAGGTCTGCGGAGGAGTCTGTGGAGTCTACAACATAAACATCCTTGTTAATACACCGAAGATTGTTGATACACCGAAGAAAGTAACCACGACAACACCCACGACTACAACCACAACGTTGCCTCCCTGCGATGGTTCCGGGGATTCGGGCGCAAGGTTCAGCTGGATAAGCAAGGTAGTCGAAATCTTTCCAGACAGCGACCCGGATAGTATCACATCTGCAAAGACTCACTCCGTCCTTAATGTATGCGACCACATCTTAACCGGCGAGGAGAGCAGCGCCCAGATAACCTTTGCCGATCTGAGCACCCTCATCATGCGGGAAGAGTCAGAGATTGTGATTGCTGCACCTCCGAGGGAAAAGGGCCGAATCGAGGTCTTAGCCGGAAGGCTTTGGATGAACATCCAAAAAGTTGCTGCAGGGGAACAAATTGAGGTGAAGTCCAATTGGGCAACAGTTGGCATCAAAGGAACCACTATTGTCGTTGACGTCGATGAATCCGAAACCACGGTGAAAGTGATAGAGGGCACCGTAGAGTTTACGTCCCATGCGACCGGCGAATCAGTTGAAGTATCTTCAGGGCAGATGGCATCAGCAGACTCTCAGGGGCTTTCGGAAGTTGAGTCATTTATCGCAGCAAGCGAGCAAGCCAGCTGGGAAGATATCCCAACCGGCGGTGGCGGCTGGAGCTGGATGCTGCTCGGTGTGGGAATAATCATCGTCCTCGCCATCGGAGGCATAATCGGACTACTCGTCCTCTGGTTCATCATCAGAAAGATCAGAAAGAGGAAAGCGAACAAGAAAGAGGCGGCCGACGCCCCCGCATCCTCTAAGAAGGAGTTAGGCGCGGAATCTTCTTCAAAGAATAAAAGGTTCTGTACCGGTTGCGGTGTCGAGTTAGGGTCCGACACTCAGTTCTGCACCGAGTGCGGAACCAAGCAGGCATAGACGATGGCAGCAGAATCAGTCGTCGCAGTCCTCCCCATCGTGCGCAGAAAGAAGGGGCTCTTCGGCCAAGAGACGTTCAATCTCGTCTTTACTCAGCAACGAATCATCTTCGCCCAGCTCACCAGCGACATGATAAAGGTGGAGGCGAAGCGCAAAAACGACGAGGCCAAGGCCGAGGGAAAGGGGTTCCTCTCCCGGATGGCGTCGAGCGCGTTTTCCGGCTACAGTCTCCACGAGCGTTATCCTGCAATGGCACCCGAAGACGTCCTTGCCGAGACCCCCGGCAACTTCTCACTCACCCCTGCAGATATTTCATCCTACAAAGTCAAGGGTGGCGGCACCTACTACGAAAACGACGGAACGGCTCGTTCCAAGCCAAACGAGCTCGAAATCAAGTCTTCACAGGGGAAACTGAAATTCCAGTTCGACCAGGGCAGCGTCAGCCAAAAAGAGGCCCGAACACTAATAGACACATTCCTCGCCCACGGCTTCCAATCCCCGACTCCTCAACAGGTTCCTCCCGCATCCAACCACTCCGACACTCCCCCAACGACAACAGATCCCACCCCCAAACTTACCCCATCAGAAAAAAAATTCTGCTCATCCTGTGGAAACAAACTCACAACCGATGCCAACTTCTGCACCGAGTGTGGCGCAAAACAATAATCCTCCACCCAAATAAACCAGTCTATATTAATATGTCTGGGGCAATAGAATGCTTGTGATACGGGAACGCTTTTATTGGGTAACACCTCTCCTGACAGTTGCATTTATCTTCGTTCTCCTAGTTCCAACTGTTTGCGCCCAAACAATCCCCCCCGTCGCCCTCGACATGCCCGACGTCGTGGGCCTCTGGGAACCATTCACCGTCAGCTTGGTCGTCAACGACCCAGACATCAGGGAAAGGGCAAAATACCTTTCGTTTTCTACGGGCGCCAATAACTACGTGGCGTATCTGAGGATGGACGGCGAAGTCATATCCTCCATCTTTCCCTACGAGGTTTCCTCGTGCACAACCCTTCCCCCCATGAAGTTCAGGGTAACAAGCGATTCCGGCTTGTCCGACATCAAGGAAGTCCCCGTCAAAATCGAACTTTTTGAGGCCGGGCAGCCGCCCCTGGGATACGGGAAACATATCGGTTGGGTGGAGAGAAACATCACCGTCGTCGCCACCAAGGCAACCCTCGACTACCCCTGGAAACAGGGGCTAGAAGTCAAACGCGCAGACCCCGTAGCCATGGGCAACATAGAATTCTCGGCCCCGGCGCAAACCGTGGTCTCCACGCTACGAAACTACGGCACCATCGAGCTCAGCGACCTCTCATGCCAAGCCAAAGCCAAACAATTTGATTCATCCACAAAAAACAAGGAAATCTGGATAAGTTCAAGCTGCGACCCGGCAACTGTTAAGCCCCTTACCCCGAGCGTGTTGTCGGTATTCAACAGCACAGAAGGATTCTCCTGCACCAAGCACTCGTTCTCTAAAATCGACGCAAAACAATCCAGCTCGAATGCCCGCTTTAGCGCGATAATCTGCGGCGAGCTTGGCAGCATGCGCATCGGCCTCGGCGAGACCAAATACGTTGCTATAGGAAGCGAGACCGCACACCTCGCTCAAGTCCGAGGCGACTGGGAGAAGGCGCTAGCCACATTCAAGCTCGAGCGGAAAGTTTCACCGGAAACCAAACACCTTTCAAGCTACAGTCTCTGGGAGACAACAACTCAGGGTGCCTGGACAACGGGGACGGGTGCTTGGTCATGTTCTGCGAAACCCGCTAAGGAGAAATTCACCATCCAAGGGCGCTTGACAGACGGCCACGACCACCCGCTGCCTTATGCGAAGGTCTGGGTGAAGGTCGAAGGCAAGGAATACAATACTGTCGCAGACGGCAGGGGATACTATAAATTTGAAGACATCGCAGGTATTGATTTTGACGCCCCAGCTTCCCAGAAGATATTACTCCAAGTAACATTGAGGTATGTTAAAGATGGGAAAGAATATTTTTCAGTAGTTGATGATACCGTTGATAAATATGTCGTTTTAGAAAAGAGATTCAAACCGAAATCAGAGACTGATCTAGAGCAGAATATCGATTTCAATTTCAACAACCTAAACCCTCAATGGGATTATGTTCGGTATCCAAGAACCGGCGTAGAATGGGCGTCAAACAGTAAACTCGTCCGCCTCGACGACTATGCCGCCACATACTACTACATCTACGATGCCATGGACTTCAGCCAGAACGTTCTAGGGGCCAACATCGACTACAAGCTCCCCGTGGACGTGTGGGTTGACGGCAATGAAAAAACTTGGTATAGCACGGGTGACTCATACATAAAGATTGATAAGGCTGACTCGGATTTCACCCACGGCGACCGGCCCAAGAACACCCAATACCATGAGTGGGGCCATCACCTGCAGTTCAGCCAGTGGAACGGGCAGTGGCTCAACGGACCCAATGACAAGAACCACGACGGATTTCTCAACGACCACACCGGGGATTCCTTCACAGAAGGCTTCGCTGAATTCATCGCCATGGTGATGAGTGAGTACTCCCGGAATGATCCGCACATGCAGCTGCCCCCCGAGCAATACGGGCTGGTCGGGAACTTGGAAAACGACTACAAGGTCTGGGAGTTTAGGGGTGGAGCAGAGGAGTTATCTGTGGCTGGCGTTCTTTGGGATCTCTACGACAAAAACAACGAAGGAAACGATACCGTCACCATCGGCATCGAACAATTGTGGCCGATCCTCAAGGAGCGTAAGGCCAACTTCTACGAATACTACAAAGCCTTCATCACCACCTTTCCCGGCAAGAAGGAAGGTATCAACAAAATCTTTATCGCCCACGGATTCTTCGCCGACAACCAGACAGGCAATAGTAATAGAGATAACTTTGAGCCCTACCGGGATGCCAACAAAGACAGGCAATACAATGCAGGTGAGTACTTTGTCGACTATGGCGTCAAACAATCGGAGAACGAAATCAAATTTGATGCTGGAGAGACTATCGGAAAAGCCACCAACTATGAGCGCCCCAACCGCGGCAAAGCCGTCGAGATACAAAACGCATTCATCAAGGCACCAGACACTAGGGTAAGATACTACAACGTCAAAATCGACCTAGCCGATGGAACAACCCAGAAATACATGACAGAAAACAGGGGAGGCCTCATCTACCTAGCACCCCTACCCGAAGACATGCAGGCAACCTACACTCTCACCCCCAAGTCCATGGATTATACCTCAAGCAAACCATACACAATCACGAACAAAGAATATATCGAGAAGTACTACCCAACCCCCGAAGACCAAGGGTATATCGATGAGCACGACTTTGGGCTTGAAGAAACAGGCAGCAACCTTGATCCGAAACAAGAGTTCGAGGGGGAATTATCCTGGGGCACCGACCGTGGATATAATGTCCAAGAACCAGTGGACAAAATCATTTTGCAGGACGGTCCCATCGACACTTCAGATAAAATAGGAGGTGATGGCGATGATTCCGGTGGGCCAGCCGGGAAATCATCCGGGGGTTTGTTCAGCTCAGATGACAGCGAAGGATCCGGTTGGCTTTGGTGGCTTGGCGGAGGACTACTCGTAGTGTTGTTGGTGGGTGGTGGATTACTCTTCCTCATAATTGTACTCCTCCTTTGGCGAAGGCGAAGGAAAAAGAAAAAAGAACAGATGAAAGAAGAACTCCCAAAACAAAAAATCCAATCACCGCCCAAAGAGGCCCCAACACAGACCTCTCATTCAGATAAGAAATTCTGCACCGAGTGCGGTGCGAATCTCGCAGGCGACGCCCAATTTTGCACCGAATGCGGGGCTAAACAACTCTAAGCTTTAAGCTATCCCTCTTCTATACAACTAAAGTTCATGCTAGCATCATTTAAGCACGTACTTCCTTTTAAACTTTATTAGGGGGGGGGATTATGGCCTCAGTCAAACAAAAAATTTCCGTGTCCATCTTTTCTCAGGAAACTCAGGTTACCGTCAATCAAGAGGTTTCAGAGCGCATTAGAGAACTGCCATTAAAAGATGCCCCCCCGGCTTCGCCCGTATCCGCGAGAAAAGACACTATCCAAGACTATTTAAATCGGCTTTCTAAGGATCCTTGGCTCGCCCGCCTGCTCACCGACAATCCCATAACCGATGGCGTACCCCATCTCTTCGTTCAATTTGAACACAAGGGCATAGAGTATTCACTTACCCTTGCTCCCAAGGAAAAACAGGATCGCAAAGGCAACCTCCTCGACCTCGAACTCTTTCGCAAAAATCCTCGAAAAAAGGGCTTCCTTGGCTCCTCAGATATTTCGACGACAACCAAGCCGGGACACATGGAGGAACTTCTTGTCGCAGACGATGTGTCTCTGGGTAAAATCAAGGACGCAGTCAACCAGAAAGTGTTCAAACGCGCAACGTCGCGAAAGGAGGGATTGAAGGTTTTTCTTTCTCGCCTAAGGGCTGATGAAACCCTCCAACACCTTATTCAGGCAACAGGCGCTCCATTGGATGTGGAATTCGACCGTGTCACCGAATATGATTTCAAACACGAGGTCGTCAATAGAGCCGGCAACAAATCAGTCGAATTTCAGGAGAGGACCGAGATCGATCATTATACTCTGCGTATAACTCCGTTAACCGAACAAGAGATAGCTAGGCTGAAACGTAACGGGAGTTACGATGTTCTCGACCTTACCCTGTTTAAGCGTCATGAACAACTTCTCCAAAACCCGGACTCACCTGATAAGGAGACTCTAAGCAGCATGTCCACTGAATTCAAAAATTCCCCGGGCGAACCGGAAAAAATCCTCACCCAAGAAGCCTTCCTCCCGGACACACTCAAAGAGGCGCTCAACAAAGCGGTAACGAATCGTTTATCCTCCCATTCCCACAGCGATCGTCCTTCATAAATACGTGTAAAAGATTGATCAAAACCTGGGGGGGGGGTTCATATGCTACTATGATAAATGAGATCGCAGATTCATTTTCCCTAAAAGAATAAGCTTCACACAATAAAATTTGGTGGGATTTTTATATGTATCCGAATCTGAGTTTTCCTAGGTTTCTTTGTATTTCGTGTTTTCTTTCGAGTGTGTCTTTTAGTCTCTCGTATTGGTGGTGTGTGTAGATTCCTAGGAGATAGGATATTGGTATCATTGCTAAGCGGATTATTGTCTGGTGGTGGGGTTGGATGAGAGAAAGTATAACGGAGATCATAAAGAAGCTGACGAAAACCGAGATGAGTAGGGAAAGCACGAATATTAGGAGAAACACTGTTGTGATAAACAATAACTTGGATTTGTTGGTGAATCGTTTTTTTCCGGATTTTAAATCGAATATCTGTCTCATAGGCTGAAACCCCCTAATCTATTATTTTCTCCTGGGCTTTTAAGTATTCTTTAGTGTCTCAATCTGGAATCTGGAGAGTACCAAAGAATTTTTCGATATCAGTTGATTGGTGAACTAGTAAAAGCTTGCACCTTTATGGAATTAAGGACAGTGATATCATATTCCATCCTTGGTGCAGTATTTCCTGGTTTAACTGGCCTATGTCTTGCTGAATGGATGTTGTTGAGGATGGATTGGTGGTTGTCGTAGATGATGAAGTGGAAGTAGTCGATGGTGATGTGGTGGTTGTGGATGTTGTGGTTTGGGGGATGCTCGCCGAATAAGAGATGTAATCTATATATAATATCTGTTCGTTTTCGATGTCAGTGTAATTGGATTCTATTATCTCTGAGCTACCGTTGGGCAGGAAGGTATTGTCTATCCAGGCTTCGATCCTTAAAGGTCGACTTGTATTTTTAGGGGTTCCTGAGACGAGGGCATCGTCTATATAAAAATATGTCCCGTTGGGGGAGAACTCTATTCGATAAGTGTGCCATTCGCTCAAGTTGACGTCAAGGAGGGGAGTTATGGTTATGGAGTCGTTTAGGATCACCTGTGTCTGAAAGAAGGGCATGCTACTCTCCGGGTGTCCGATGAAGAACCATGCGACATCGACATCGGAAAAATCCCCGAGGTTGTGGAACCACACACCCCAACCCATGGTCCCCATCCTTCCATCCCCCTCGTATCTGAGTCGGCTTTCGAAAACCCCGCTTTCATGTTCATGAATCACTTCTCTTAGGGCACAATCACTGTATGAAGATGATACGGATTCGTTTGTGATCCCGATCTTCACAGCTGAGACATTCTCGATTGTTATGAGCTCATTATACCCTGTGCCACGGGAGTAACTCCACTCCCAGCGGGGATTTTCGTCTGTGAACTCATCTATCCAATCAGATGATAAGATTGATGATATGGGGGATTTTAGCTGTAGAGCATAGCCCCCAGAGTTGCTCTTTGCTGAGACTTTAAGCAGAGAAAAACTAACTATAAAAAGTAGGATTAGAAGCCAAAATAGGTAATTTTTCATGGATTCGCCCTAAGATGTTGAGGTATACTGAAATATAAATCTATAGCGAAAAACATAAATAATCGTACTTTAGGTTTTATGTTTTTCGATACGGTAAGCAGCCTACGGCTGCTTGCGTATAAGAATTGACTTTGTCAATTCTTAATATATTCGATTAGATATGTGGCACGTGAAAAGTACGAGAACATATCTAATCGACTATAATCTGGGGATTTAACTACTGGATTGGATTAAAGGGCTTTTTATTATGTGGTCTTTCTTACTATTACTTATCTAAGAGGTATCTGTTGTGGACGTGTTTTCAGGTTTTTTGGTTGGTTTGTTGCAGGGTGTCACCGAGTGGTTGCCTATCAGTAGCAGTGGGCAGAGCATGTTGGTCGCCTTAAATTTCCTTGGTTTGGATTCCAGTAACGCCTTTTCTTTGGCATTGTATCTACATTTCGGCACTCTTTTGGCTGTGTTGGTGAAGTTCAGGGGGGACTTGGAGGGAGTAGTCAGGCTTCTTCCCCGGTTTCGCGAAGACAGTTTGACGAAGTTCCTCGTATATTCGACCGTTTTTACTGGAGTGTTTGGGCTACCATTGTATATCCTTTTAAAGGGGTCTTTTTTCGACTGGCAGGGTGAGTTTTTCACTGGATTGATCGGTTTGATGCTGGTGTTCACTGGTTTGATTTTGGGTTTCTCAAGGGAACTTGTAGGAGTCAGGGGTGTCTCAGCTCTTCGGTTCACAGATACGATATGGGCTGGTTTGGCTCAAAGTGTCGCGATTCTTCCGGGCGTTTCGAGGTCTGGTTTGACTGTCGCGGTTTTACTGGCGCGGAGAGTGGATGCTGCGACGGCTTTGAGGTTGTCTTTTTTGATGAGCGTGCCGGCCGTCTTCGGGGCTGTTTTATTAGAGGCTGTAACTGAAGGTTTTTCAAGTCTTGGGGTAGATGTTGTAGTGGCTGGAATAATCTCATCTTTTGTTTTTGGTTACCTGATGATCGATGTATTGATGCGAATGAGCAGAAGGATCCGGTTCGACCTTTTTTGCGTAATCTTTGGTTTGCTTGCCGTAGTTGTAGCTGTAGTGCCTTATCTCTAAGGAAAAATGGACTTCGAAGATCAGCGTCGAGAGCTGGTCGGGAGGCTTGTTTCTGCTGGATACGTTGAGGGCGAAGATGTAATCAAAGCTATGTTGGCTGTGCCCAGAGAAGAATTTCTTCCGGGGGATAGAAGGTCTAAAGCCTATATTGACTCACCTTTGCCGATCGGATTCGGCCAAACTATCAGTGCCCCGCATATGGTTGCTATTATGAGCTCAAAGCTTAAGCCACCTCTTAATCCAGCCGATGCGGTGAAGATCCTTGAGATAGGCACTGGGTCAGGATATCAGGCGGCAGTTCTAGCTGAACTTTACCCTAAGGCAATGATAGTCTCAATTGAGCGGGTCGCTGAACTGGTACCTTTTGCTAGGGATAATTTGGGTCGTTGCGGTTATGAAAAGGTTGAAGTAGTCGGGGGAGACGGCACTTTAGGTCATCCTGAGAGTGCACCTTATGATATCATCATTGTCACAGCTGGATCACCCAAGATTCCCGATTCCCTTCTTGATCAGCTTGCAGAAGGTGGCAGGCTTCTCATCCCTGTGGGAAGCCAATTCCATCAGGAGCTTGTGGCAGTAGATAGGGTTGGAGGAAATCTCCGGGAGTCACATCTTGGAGGTTGCGTCTTTGTACCATTAGTGGGTGAAGAGGGCTGGGGAGATTAGGGACTGCCTTTTTTTTATTTGCTAACAATGAACCTTCTTCTTCTTTAAGATGATTAAAAAAAGGTATTGTAGGTGACAACGGAGTGTTGGGATGAAAAGAAAAGATATAAAATTCTCTTATGCTGGTACTTGCGGGATATCTAATGAATTGATCCAACGAACAGCCGATAGTCTCAAAGCAGAAATCAAAAACATCAAGGGTGGTATCAAAGATGGTTATGCTACACCTTATGCGTCTGTTAATCTCCCTGGGGACAAGATCCTGCTTTCTGCAGTGAAAAAAGCAGTTGCCCAAAAGAAGAAGTTAAATCCTAAGATACTTATCGTAGTTGGGATAGGAGGTTCGAACCTGGGCACAATGGCTGTTCACGAAGCCTTAAATGGCGCGCTCTATAACGAGGGCGATCCTAAGCTGAAAGTATATTTTGCCGCTACCGATGATGCAGATGAATTATCCGACATACTAGTTATCGCTGAAAAGTCACTTAAGAGGGGGGAAAATATCCTTGTAAACGTTGTTACAAAGTCTGGCTCGACTACTGAGACGATAAGCATCTTTGAGCTCTTCGTCAGATTATTGAAGAAATACAAGAAAAAAAGTTACTCAGAGTATGTTGTGGCGACAACAGACAAGGATTCTAAGCTCTGGAATTTCGCACAAAAAGAGGGATACGCTCTTCTTGAGATCCCAAAAAAAGTCGGAGGAAGATTTTCAGTTTTTTCTGCTGTCGGATTGTTCCCACTTGCGATGCTGGGAGTTAATGTCGATGAGCTCCAGAAAGGGGCATTGGACATGCTCTCGAAATGCACTAAAGGAGAGATCAAGAAGAATCCGGCAGCGATTTCTGCAACACTGATCTATCTTCAAAACAAGCGCGGCAAAAAAAACATAAATGATAACTTTATCTTTTCAACGGACCTGGAGGCGGTGGGCAAGTGGTATAGGCAGCTGATGGCAGAAAGCCTCGGCAAGATTTGGAATAAAACTCACACTAAAAAACTCAACGCAGGTATCACACCGACTGTTTCCATTGGCTCAACTGATCTTCACTCTATGGCCCAGCTTTATCTCGGAGGCCCAAGGGATAAATTTACTACTTTTATCTGTGTTGAAAAAAACAAGTCAGCCCTTGATCTCCCAAAATACAGCGACTTTAATGATCTTGTAGAAAGCATTCAAGGCAAGCCTATCTCATCCATTATGGATGCAATCTATGGGGGGGTGAAGGCCGCATTCAAAAAATCCAAAAGACCTTACACAGAAATTGTCCTCCCGGACAAGTCGGCATACTCTGTGGGGCAGCTTCTGCAGTTCAAGATGATTGAGATGATGTTTCTAGGCTACCTATTGGATGTCAACACATTTGACCAGCCAGCTGTCGAACTATACAAAAAAGAAACCAGAAAGATTCTTACGAGAAAAAAATCCTAGGTTTTCTACATAAGACAGAAAGGAAAGTCTAATGTTTAGCGTTTTTAATTATCTGCGTCACTTATGATAATGTGGAAAGGAATTTCAACATTATCATCGAGCAGGGCGAGGACGGATTTTTGATTTCCGAGGTTATCGAGTTGCCTGGATGCCATACGCAGGCAAAAACGCTTGATAAACTAATGAAGAGAACCCGTGAGGCTATTTCTCTCTACCTTAAATGCGATAAGGAAGTGAAAGTCAAGGACCGTTTCATTGGCATTCAAAGAATAAGCCTCGGGGCCTAAATTGGCCAAACTTCCCTTCCCTATTTTACATACTCAACCCCTTTGATATCCTCGAAGTCCCTATCTCCTGTCAGCAGTTTTTGATTCTTCCTTTGTGACAGGATATAATTTACGCAATCAGTATAGGAAAGTTTCTTTTTTTCTTTCAGCATCTTGCTTCTGAAGATACCCGCATCCCTTATCACAGAAACGTCGTTTAGGACTACGACGTCGAAGTTGTTGAGTATGTTTTGTAGTATCTCCTCTGATATTTCCAGTCCTTCGGCATGGTATACTCTGGAATACATCTCCATTAAAGAAAGAATTGATGTAGAGTCATCGCCAGTCGGATTTTCGAAATATTTTTTGTAGGATTCCCGCCCCTCAATGAAGTAGGCGATGAAGGCGTAGGTGTCAAAGAAGTAGGCCATCGTTTCAGGTCCATCCCTCATCTATCTCTTTTTGTATTTCTTCGGTGGATTTATCCTTAAAGCTTTCCGAGTTTTTAAGGACACCAAAGAGCTCAGACGTCGATTTCACGGGCTTCAACACAACATTTTCGCCTTGGACCAATTCGATGAAACGCGTCCCAGGAGCCAGCCCCAGACGTTTTCGGATGTCTTTTCTTATGACAACCTGACCCTTACTCGATAAAGTAACAAAAGCCATCTTACTTATGATATCCGTTTCTTACATATATAAATAAGTAAGACAGAAAAAGAAAAGTAAAACGCCAAAACCGACGAACCTTACGCCGTAGGTTTAACACACCAAACATAAGTTATTGGATATATAATACAGGATAAAACAAATCGGTAAATATGGTGGGGGGAGTAATGCCTGAACAAGATGATGAAAAGCTCTGGAAGGTAGTTAGCTCTTATGTAAAAGGGGATGTATCAAAACAAAACCAGATTAAGAGCCTAACGAAAGAGCAATATTTATCCTTAGTTACTACTTCAAAGAGATTGGGTCGGACGTTCCATATTCTTCCTCAGGAATTGCTAACGATATTGGGGAATTACGTCAATGGAAAAGTTACCTTGGATGAATTAAGGAATTGGGCGGGCTTTATTTTCTTCAAGGTGTTCGTACCATTCAAACAAATACTGTCTGAAGGAGATTATGACTCTGGATTCTACTTGGCATACTATGATGACAATGGGCAAAGTGTTGAATGCGGAGTGAAAATGCACAAACCAATCGATGAGATTGATATAAATTATGTGTATGAAACTAACTCAGAGGTTGATGGCATAGTTATTGAAACCATTCAACAGATTGAGAGTAACGGCTTTGTTCCAAGTCATTCCTTTACACCTGCAGATGCACAAGAGATTATTAGGAAATTGTCTGAAATACGAGGTAAGGGAACAATTCAGAACTTTTCTGAATTAAATGATTCTGAA
>JBDREA010000107.1:0-32007 GCA_043820265.1 Candidatus Altarchaeota archaeon
CCAGAATCCTCTTTTGAAAGATACTTCGTCGCAACAGCCGCAGCCGCTCCGGTTCTCATATCTGTGATATACGAGCCATCCATCACAGCCAAAGGCAAGCCGGTTTCCGGGTCGTTTAATATGATTACTGCCATGACTGTAGGGATCCCCTTTTTAGGATTTTCAGGGTGGACGTTCACCCATTTCATACCGCATATATCTGCTACCTGAAATGAGCCCTTCAACTCCCCATACATTGCGCGAAAATCGCCTTTCTCAAGGTCGAGATAGGCCTTGGGGGGCATGTTAACCCGCCCTTCGCCGTAAGCCCTAAACGCCTCTTCAACAGCTTTAACGCAAGATCTAACATCCAAAACCGAACGAACCTCATCTTCGGTCAAAACCAATGTCACCAAAAATCACCAGAAATTCATTGTTAATACAGATTTATATTCTTCTTCTTTATCTTATTTGGGAAGAGATTGTGAAGACGCTTAAAGAAATCAACGAAAAGATTAGGAAGGGGGAGGCTGTTGTAGTCCGCGCAGACGAGATGCCTGAGATCTATGAGGAGGATCCCAAGCGCGCAGCCAAGGAAGTTGACATAGTGACAACTGGTACTTTTGGTGCCATGTGTTCTTCTGGCGTGTGGCTGAACTTTGGACACAGTGATCCACCTATAAAGATGCGCAGGGTATGGCTCAACGAAGTGGAAGCTTACACTGGAGTAGCGGCAGTGGACGCCTACCTTGGCGCAGCCGAGCTCTCACTTGACAGGGCCATGGATTACGGGGGAGGCCACGTCATCGAGGACCTCATCCGCAACAAACCCATTAAGGTGCGCGCCCGGGCCTACGGCACAGACTGTTATCCCAGAAAGTACCTTGAGACGACCCTGAGACTCAGCGACCTTAACCAGGCTGTCATGTATAATCCCCGAAACAACTATCGAAGATACGTTGCCGCCACTAATTCAACTGAAAGAACAGTCCAAACCTACATGGGAATGCTTCTGCCGAAATACAGAAACGTCAACTGGGCGGGGACAGGTGAGTTGAGTCCATTAAACAACGATCCCACCTATGAGACAATCGGGATGGGCACAAGGATTTTTCTAGGGGGAGCTCAAGGATATGTGGTGGGGCCCGGAACCCAGCATTCGCCCAAAAATCAATTTGGCACAATCACCGTCACCGGAGACCTCAAAGAGATGAGCCCGGACTATATTCGGGGTGCCACTATCCCGGGATACGGTACATCCCTTTTTGTTGGAATCGGAATGGCGATCCCTATACTAAATGAAAAAATAGCAAAGTCGACTGCCATAAGGCACAAAGACATCAAGACCAATATCCTCGACTACGGAGTGCCTCAACTGAATCGGCCAGTGATAAAAGAGGTTTCATATGAGGAACTACTTTCCGATAAAATTAAAATCACAGGGAAAAAAACAAAGACAGCATGTCTTTCAAGCTATAAAGTCGCCTTTGAAATCATAGACCTGCTTGGCGAATGGATAGATGGAAAAAAATTCTTTTTAAGCTCACCCCAAGAGAATCTCCCAAGAGATACAGTCTTCAAACCAATGAAAGTTAGGGAGCGGGTTGTTCACGTAAGTGAAGTCATGACTAAAAAGGTCATCACAATCCACAAAGACGACAAGATCGAAAAAGTCTGCAACCTGATGGTAAAATCAGGTGTCGACCAAATCCCCATCGTAGAGGAAAATAAGCGGTTAGTGGGCATAGTAACTGCGTGGGATATCACAAAGGCGACTGCGAGCAAAAAGAGAAGGCTCTCCCAGGTCATGACGAAAAACGTCATCTCCTCCAAGCCAACCGACACAATCGATGCAGTGTCCCAAAAACTGCAAAAGCACTCGATTAATTCAACACCCGTGGTCGATTATGATGGGTCGGTTGTGGGAATAATCACTCTATCGGATATTAACCGAATCTATTCCCAAATGAAAAAGAAATGAAAAAATACCTTATAACCTACAATCCAGAAAACGCAGACAAGCCAATACTAGCAGAAACCATACTCAAGACCGGGGTGAGCGTAAACATCTTACAGGCCAACGTCGATTACAGGGAAGGGATAATCCTAGTCGAAGTCGTGGGTTCTGAGAGAGATGAAAAAAAAGTCATAAAGTTCCTTGAGAAAAGCGGGCTCGAAGTTAGAAAGCTGAAAAAGGAAATCTCAAAGGATGACGAAGCATGCTTTGACTGCGGCGCCTGTGTGGGGGTCTGTCCGACCGAGGCCTTGATGCTAAATAAAAAACTCGAATTGGAAATCGACTTTGAAAAATGCATAAGATGCGGCATCTGCGAGGAAGTATGTCCCGTGAAAGCGCTCAAGGTTTCAAACGACTAAATGGAATCTTATTCAATCGACTACAGGGAAAGCCACCTAAAAATATTATCTGACGTAAACTTTTTTGGGAATGCGTCAGAAGAACTTGAACGTATATACGATCTCCTTGGGGGATACTTGAAGCTGAATAAGTTCCTCCAGGTAACCTATGAGCCGGTGTATATCATCGAAAAAATCCCACCTATCCTTCACTCAATGGTCGAAGCGGGAAACGAAGCAGGTGTCGGACCCATGGCTGCTGTTGCCGGGGCAATCTCTGAGCATATCGGAAAATTCATCTTAGAAAAAGGGGCAACCGAAGTCGTCGTCGAAAACGGGGGCGATATCTTTTTGAGTCTAACAACCGAGAAAAAAGTCGGGATACACGCAGGCCCCTCCCCGCTCTCAGACAAACTAGCCTTTCAAGTTCTCCCGGAGGAAACTCCTGTAGGCATCTGCACGTCTTCGGCAAGCGTCGGACACAGCATAAGCCTCGGCGAAGCCGATGCAGTGACCTGCATCGCAAAATCCACGCCACTCGCCGACGCAGCAGCAACTGCAGTGGCAAACGAAGTAAAAGGTGAAAACGGGATTGAGCAAGGATTAAAGAAAGCAAAAAAAATCAAGGGAATAACCGGGGTGTTAATCATCCAAGACGACGTAATGGCAAGTTGGGGAAAACTCCCGGAGATTGTTAACCAATAACTTTCCCTATGAATATGGAAAAATCAGAAATAGTTATCGTAGGGGCGGGTCCCGGAGGGCTTGAGGCAGCTAGAGTTCTATCTGATGCTGGCAGAGACGTTTTAGTTTTTGAATCAAATAGGAATCCTGGGGGGAAAGTATGTGCGGGAGGGGGTAGCATCGGCAATCTCGACATAGGGATTCCCAAGAATATCATTGAAAAAGAGTTTTCCTCGATGAAGTTTGTTCATCCTAAAAAGACAATTTGGCTGAAAAACGATGAACCATTTTTTGTTACGTTAGATCGAGAAGCATTGAGTAAGTGGCAGATTAAGAGTGCACGCGAGGCCGGAGCTCATCTTGAATTTGGGAACCGAGTTAGATCCATATCAGATGATAATGTAATCACGGATCACAGGGAAATAAAATACAAATATCTGATAGGTGCAGACGGTTCAAGTTCCGTTGTCAGACGGAGTTTGGGCTTGTCCAATAAGGATTTTGCAATGGGTGTGCAATATCTCGTACCTGGAGAGTTCAGTGACTTAGAAGTATTCATGGATATAAAACTATTTGGTCCATGGTTTGGATGGGTCTTTCCACACAACGGGTTTGCATCAATCGGTGCAGGTGCTGATTATCGAGTAATTTCACCCAGTAAACTCAAATCGAACCTTGAACAACTTATCTCCTCAATGGGTTATAACTATTCGGATTGCGAATTCCAAGCCGCTCCCATTAGCTATCAATATGAAGGTTTTGCTTTCAAAAACAAGTATTTATGCGGGGAAGCGGCAGGTTTGGTTTCGGAATTCACAGGTGAGGGGATCGGGCTTGCCTTCAAAAGTGGCCAAGATGTGGCGCATCGAATCTTGGATAATAACTATCGATGCACTCAAATTGCAGAAATCCTAAAAATAAAAAGGTATCATTCTGCACTTGCCGGAATTGGAAGGATGAACGTAAGACTAATGGATGTTATTCAATACAGGCTGGATTTAATTTTTTCAAATCGTCGATTAAGAAAAAAATTCGTTGACATAATATGGTGAGTTTCATTGAAAGAAATTAAGATACTTGGTGCTGGGGTAAGTGGATTAACAGCAGCTATCAATATCTCAAAAGCCGGCTTTGACGTTGAAGTTTTTGAAAAGGAAAAGGATGTGGGCCAAAGATTCTCAGGCGACTTTCAAGTGATCGAGAACTGGGTTCATCGAGAAGACATACTAGATATTATTAAAAAAATGAATTTAGATCTGGATTTTTCCCCCAAACCACTTGATAATCTGATGATTTTTGGACCGAAAGGGAAAAAGTTTGTTCTAACCTCAAAGCATAAATCCGGAGCTTATATCGTCCAACGCGGACCAGGAAAAGGTTCTCTTGATTGTTGTCTGAAAAATCAGGCATTGAAATCTGGAGTAAAAATAAATTTCAACAGTGGGGTTAAGCCAGAAGATGCAGATATCGTAGCAACCGGACCTAATATTATTACATGCATAGCATCAGGCATAAATTTTTCAACAAATAATCAAGACACTGAAGCTTGGATTATAGATGATGAAGTCGTACCAAAAGCTTATTCTTACCTGGTAATAAGGGGTGGATGTGGGACAATCGCATCTGTTATAATGTCAAATTTCAATGACCAACAAAAATATATGGGGGGGGCAGTTGATAAATTTAAAAAATATCTTGACATTGAGCTCAGAGATTCAAAGCCATTTATTGGTCATGGCGGATTTTCAGTGACTGCTAAAAAACAGCTTGGAGGCAGGTTATTTGTAGGTGAAGCCGGGGGATTTCAAGACAAGTTATTTGGCTTCGGTCTTCGTTACGCCATTGAAAGCGGCTATTATGCTGCTAGAAGTATCATCGAGAACAGGGATTATGAAGATGTCCTGGTAAAATCAGAACTGGTCGATCAGCAAAAATCTTCTGTGGTTAATCGGTTCCTATATGAAAGATTAGGTAACGTTGGTTATCGATTTCTTCTAAACCATTGGGCTTCCCGAAAAGATGTTGAAGGTTATATGAGAGGTTGGTATACGCTCCCAAGTTGGAAGAAGTATTCTTATAGACTTATCAGTCTCCTTTCGTAGGGTTGTTATCTGATTACAATCTGATTAATCTTCTTCGATTATGTCGGCTATCGCGTTTTGGATTTCCTCGATGCCTTTGGTCCCGTCGACTTCGTGCAATAGCCCCTTTTCCTTGTAGTACTGCTTTAAAGGCTCTGTTTGTTCGTGGTAGACGGCAAGACGCCTTCTTATGGTTTCTTCGTTGTCGTCTTTCCTTTGGCTCAGCTTTGAGCCGCATTGGTCGCATGAGTTTTCGTTTTTTGGGGGATCGCTTTTTATGTGGTATGTTGAGCCGCATTCAGGACATACTCTTCTGCCTGTCAGTCTTTCAACGATGACGTCGTCTGGGACTTCTATCTCGACTACGCTGTCAACGTGGCTGAAGCTGTCTAAGGCCTCTGCCTGCATCAGGTTTCTCGGAAATCCGTCTAAAACGAATCCTCCGCCGGCATCCGCCTGCTTAAGTCTTTCTTTGATTACTCCGACAATGACAGCGTCCGGGACGAGTTCTCCATTTTCGATGTATGATTTAGCCTCAAGGCCAAGGGCTGTTTCTTTTTTTATCGCATCTCTCAGGATGTCTCCAGTTGAGATATGGGGGATAGTGTGTTCGTCACAAATGAATTTTGTCTGGGTCCCTTTGCCGCTTCCGGGCGGTCCAAGCATCACGAGGTTCATACGAACATATTTAGCCGCCTACTATAAAATAAATATCATGCAGGCGGTGGCAGCCCCGAGGCAGCGTCCTCCGAGGTCGAGGATAAGGGAATCCTTCGAGAAGATCGCACAAAAGATCAAAGAAAAGATAAGGGTAGAGCAGAAGACCAAGCTGGACAACAAGATAGACTCCATGCTGATGCCCGCAAAAACGAAGCTCAAGCAGGTTAGGGTCATTGTGAAGTCAATCGGCAAGTTCATGGGAAGGTATCTGGGCAAGCCGATGGGATCCATCGGAGGGCTCGGAAGAAGCCTCAGGGGGCTCTTCAAGTAGATATAAAAAAACACAATCTTTTTGACCTATATTTCAAAATATATCTACTCCACTATCCTCTTCCGCCTTTGTTTTTTAAACCAATCCTGCCAAAGATATCTGGGGTAATTTTTTAACTCTTTTTAGTTTAAAGGGTGGTTGGTTGAAAATCAGTAAACACTTAGATAGGGGTAGGTTGGAGAGGAACCTTTTGGTTCTCATAAGCTTGATCCCCGAAAGGCACAGGCGCATAACAGCAGTGATGAAATACGCCTTCTTCGGTCAATTTGAGGGCTATTTTCCGTCTATCGGAAAGACCCTACGCTATCATGGAGCCTACAACAAAGACATTGAGATCCTTGTAGAAGGCCTCGAAAAAAAGGGCATATTAGTCAAAAGGCAAGGACACCCGCAAAGCCTTAAGAACGCAGGCACACCAGACGTAGTATATTCAATCCCCCCCTCGGTCGAAAAACAGATCCCTGCTATCGCAGACCAGGAAGGAATCGATTTCTCCCGACTTACGGCCAGGATGAACGGATTGTTCAGGGAGATCGGATTTCGCTCGTCTGAGATGGGCGCCAAAAGCAGGGAATACCTCCTCGACCTGTTCGCCCAAAAAGACCGGTTCCTATTCTCCGATCAGACCGGAAGCCCAGACATCAGTCTCCCACTGGTCCTCGCCAAACTCGAAGCCGAAATGCATGATGCAGGAAAGATAGCCTACTGGATCCTAAGAAATAAAGAAAACCTCGCAGACTACACATTCGACACTAAATCCATAAACAATGTTAAACCTGATGGAAGTTTCGTATTCCTGGGCGGATACTTCACAGACGGACTGATTCGCGAAACAATAAGCGGAAAAGTAGTCGAATACACGACCTCAGTAATAAACCCAAGAGAAAGCGTGATCCCGGTGCTTCTCGGAAGCGGAGGAATCCACCACACAAATCCACACAACTACTTAGGGTACGACTGCATTGTAGTTGGAAGAATCACTATAATCGCAGGAAGACCCACCGTAAGGGCCGCAGGAATAATCCAAGTAGCAAAACTCGGAGAATCAGACATAATATACTGAATACTTGTTGTTTTTTTTCTTTGCCCTCCTAAATAGTAACCAGTAAATGACATCTGGTCCCACACGCATTCGAGGAAGGCAAAGACATTTCTCTACTGAAAGTAAACCCGGCGGTGCTTTAATACATCCTCTCGTCGAGGGGGAAGATACTAGAGCTTTCCTAGATAACCAGCTTTCTACTCAATCTCTAATGGAAACCCGGGGCTTATCACGAAACTCTTTTGACTATTTTCCAGGGAAGGCGAGGAAGGCAGCTTTAAGCATCGAGAAAAGGGCGCGTCTGATGATTGATCCAGAGAAAGCCAAGAACATCACACTAGGTATAACGCAAGAGGAGGCCGACAATCTCTTTGGCGCCATCCATCACCCCCATTGTCCAATACCCGACAATAACCGTTTTAGGAGCGCTATCGTCAGCGTGAACCGGGGATTCATCGCATCCGAAGTATTCAAAATGCGGAAACGACTCGACGTGGAAACCCTCATCCATCATGCGATGGTCGGCATGAACGAGGCCATGGACACGTACCAGAGCTCTCCGTTATTTAGTCTCACCTCCCGGGGGATTGAAGCTCCCGATCTCGGGAAGAGTCTGAAAAAACTAAAATTGATTTCAGGAGACGAAACTGTATCAAAGATCGAAACAACCAAGGGAAATGAAAATATCTTGGTAGTGGCTATACAAAACGGAAAGAAACAGGGTAAGGAACTGGTATTCAGGGTCGTTGAAGAACCTGGAAAACAGAGCCTCGAAATTTATGGTAATGGAAAAAAACAAGGCTCATCCAAAGATAAAGCCCAAGGAGGGGTGGAAGGTCTCACTTTGTTATGGACATTGAAAGCAAAACCCGATATCAAAGATCCTGAAATTCTAAATATATATTATAATGCTGGATTCAACTCCCATGCGGTCTCCCTGATGAGAAAACACATTCGGGATGCAATCAATGAGGAAGACCCCAGGAGAACGGTGTTAAAACTTCATCAAATCCAGCAGGGACATCAGATACATCGAAAGGCGGCATCCCTGGATGACGGTGCGGGACTGCCAACAGTCGACAAGATAGCCAATGCACTCGGTGTGTTTCCCGGGCTTGTCGAATCCCATCTATTGATGGGAAAGGGGGGGCCCATGCAGCTAGACGCCACCCTTGATCATGATAGTGATACAACGCATCTTGAATCAACCGAAGACGTAACCATCCCCCGCCCCGATGAACAGCTGATGAGCGAGGACGGGAAAAAGAAGCTCTTGGCAACCCTCTCGATTCTTCCCGTAAAAGACAGAACGATGTACAAACTGACCAATGGCATCGGTGTCGACAGACGATATTATCTCACCGAGATAGGGGAATTATTTTACGATATGACTGATCAAGCCGTCAGCCTGATCAATCAACATTCCACCAGAACGGTAAAAGCATTCGCTGCACGCGCAAAGGGAGACCCAGAATCAATCCACTACGACCCCCGCGACACCGCAATGACTAACATTGATGTTGAATACCTCATGAAACACGGACGAGATGAAAAATTCCGTCTCTTCGAAGAAACAGATCATATACCCAAAGATGCCTTGACTATCTCAGATAAGGAATGGGACGAAAGGCTTGGAAAGGCTTTAGCCACGATGCCTGCAGAGATGCAGGATGCATTTATCGACTACTGCTTTCTCAGGCATTTTTCAGGCGTTGAATACAACGACATAAGAAAAGAGATGGTTCAAGTAGCGGGGGGTGTAGACAAGGTAGCTAGGGACAAAACCAGGGAAATCCTGGGAAACCGACTGAAACAGGCTAGGAAGTGGCTGCAAAACCCTCTGCGAAAAAGAATCCTAGATGGAAGAGCTGATTCAATGACAATCACACCTGAAAACATCGACTTAATACCATACGAAGAGCTCGTTGATATGATAAAGCCTTTACCCAACAATTACAAGTGGTTCGCCCAACTGCTGTTCCAAACACAACTGAGAGGCAGGGGTAAGCCGCTTAGCAAAGAGGAAATCGCTTCTAAAATGGGATACGACAACACCTCTGTAGTAAATGAGGTTCAAGACCGCCTCTATGCCCACTTCAACCGGGCTGTATCTGGCGAAGTAAGTCTAGAGCAAAAGTATGATAAATCACAATTCCCCGATAAGGACGGCCTCAACCGACTGATGAAGAAATCCCGGGTAACCCCCATGGCAAATACTGAGGCTACGCCTCAGGGAAACAACCAAGTCACCATGGAAGTTGACAGTTCAAGGATCCCACGGGGAAGCATACTCGATGAATTCACCGATGCCCAGGGGAATGTAACCCTGCCCAACAGATTCAAACCTCAGACCGTTAAAAGAACAAAACTAGATTCAGTACTATCTGGACTATCCCCCGAAGAAGCACACTTCGCAAATCTGGTCATAGGGCTTTTTCCAATCGGCATAAAGGACGGGGAAATATTTCAGGCGCTTGCGATACGATTCAGACTTTCAAAAGGAGACGCAGAAACCCACGAAAGAGAGCTAACATCCTACATAAACGGCCAACTAAACGGAGCAGGTCCACAAGAATTCCAACCCAGCATTCAATTAGAAAAGAAAAAAGTTGGTTGAAAATACCATAAAAACTCAATCCATAACTATTTTTTTCTTTTGACTTCCTAATAGTCTTATGTTTATGGCTACGAAGACTGTTAAAGGTGCGACTCAGGCAACTACTAGTCGTGGTGGTAGGAGGTCGACTGAAGTCGATACCCGCGAGAGGGCTAGGAAGTTGCTTAAAGAACTTCCCCCCCTCAGTGAATATGAGCAAAGGGCTCGCACAGATTTTCGGCATTTGCCTGCACCAGAGCTTGATGCGAAACTAGAGGGGATCAGAACTTCCCATGCTCAATACTCGACTACTTTAGGGATGTGGGGTAGGGGGACGAGTATAGGGGCTATAAACACAGAACTAGGTTTTGGTACAGGTCGTAAGGTTGAGGGCTGGTTATTCGGACCTCTTCTTCCTGCTCCTCTAGCCTGGAGGAAGAAGCGGGAATCGCTTCAGAGAAAGAAGACAACTATCCCGACTGGAGAGTCCAGGAATTTCGCATACCTTATGGGTTCGTATCTGGGTCAGCAGGAAGGGACCAAGAGAATGGAGTTCGGTTTTAGATCTATTCCTCTAGAAGTTGCGCAAAGACTGCAGGAATGCGGTGTGGAACTGATCGGTGAAACGCCAGGAATAAAGGAGTTCACAGACACCTCGAAACCTGATCAGCACAAAATATTCATAAGAACAGCCAGAGGCAAGAGGCATGTCAACGAAGTAACCGGCGATAAGAAACATGCTCCCATCGTTCACCTCGGAGCCGAAGCTGAAGCAATAGATTTCCTTTCCGGGATCCTCGACCAAAATAGCGCCATAACCTCAACCTCAAAAACGACAGGGGGAAGGACGATTAAGTATCCCCGCATCGCGATCCAAAAACATTGCACACCCGGGCTCGCAGACGACATCGAGATCCAGTTCAAGAGGATAGGGGTCATCACCCGGAGATACTCGTACACAAAAGAAGGGGATGAAACGGGATTAGAAGTAATCATGATCAGCAGCCGAGGCGACCTCGAAAAGATCTATAGATTAGGACTGCTTTCTGCCAAAGGAAAAAAGGAAGGTAAAGCTGAGGGATGGGAAAAACATAAGAAACTTGGAGAATTATTGGCTGAAACAGATAAGACCTACCAAGAGTACGGCCCAGAAGAGTATTATGCGGTCCAGCGGACCCGAGATAGGCACTCGGCAATGTACCCTACTGAACTTGCAGCAACTGTCAAAAGAGAAGAGGGAGTCGAGGTGACGCCCGAGGCAGTGAAGCATTGGACGACTAAAGGTAAAAAGCCGCTTCGAGTTAGAGAGTTTGAAAGGATCGAGGAACTGGAGAAAAAGCGACCCAATTGGGCTATTGCATCGTATGCTTTTAGGACTTTAGGGACCACCAATGACCAGGCACGAAGAATCGCAACAGTTATGCCCCTAGAAGATGCCTGGTCCTGGGTGCTCGCCGAAGGAAAACAAAGGCACTCTGATCCCTTCAAGTCGCTGAGTCAAATGGTCAAGGAATCAGAATATTCACCGATTCATGCCTCATGGAAGAGAATCGAGGATTTAGGGATCCCAAATGCCAATGGGCAAGGAGCCAATCTCATACGTGAACTTTTGATCCTAAGGGAAGGAGGAGATGCAGCTAAAGAGATGCTTGGCGCCGATCTCAAGATCAGAGTAGAGACACTTGGGGGAATTGAGATATCCGGCAACCAAGCCTATGAGTTGCCCAGACTCTACGCACTCGCAGCTGCTATCGGAGATCAAGTAACGGTTAGGGCAGTTGACCGCATAATCGAAAAGAGCATCCTTAAAACATCCCCCTTAAGAAAGGAAATAGATTTGATGAAAGAAAGTTTCATTGATCTAAGCAAACAATTTAAAGGGATTACAGAACTCAAAGCACTACAAAAAACGAAAAAACCAGAAGCTAAAGTTGGAACAACCGGTGGAGCAGAAAGTATCAAATCCGAGGTCGCACCTTCCCCTGTTGGCGGACCAAGGAAAGTCGGTTTAAGAGAGGAGCCTCTAGCGGATGAAGTGGAATTGATCGATCCAGAAGTTGGTGCACTTCCTATCGATGTTGATGATTTGTTATCTGGCGATGTCCTCGATATTGATGAAGAAAGTCCTGGCATTGAAGATGATTCTCCCGAACAAATCGATGCAGTTGAACTAGTTGTTCCACGCAAATCCCTAAAGAAAAAAGTTAAACTGGATGGAAAACTGGATAATCCTCTGCTCTTGGATTCGATTGGGAAATTTATCACAGCTTATCCAATATTTAGGGGAAGGTTCCCCTCTGAGTTAATCCGATTAGACACACTAACCCGCAGAATAGAAAGTTTTGGAGAACGCTTTAGAGTGTCTCCGATAGATGTCAAGGATGTTATAAGAAAAGTACTGGAAGGGCCAGATATCGATCTGGTCACAAAAGATCATCTAGAAGAAGATCTTAAACTCGTTGTATTACAACAAAGAAAACGCTAAAATCCTTCATTTTTCTGTTTTGACTTCCCATATATCTCTTATACTATGGCTTCTGCAACAAAGACCGCGGTTCGGAGGAGGGGTCCGAATCTTGAAATAGACGCTTTACTCAAGGAAATATTCGATCCAAAAGCTCCAAGAACTCCTAAAGACCCCGACGATGCTAAGGCTGAAGAGGCAAGAAAAGCTGCTGAAAAGTTCATTTCCACTTTAGGTGAGCAGGGGAAGTCTCCAAGGGAGGTCCGAAGAAGATTGAACCGCCAGTTCTGCATTTATGGAATGACCCTTGACGTGCAAGACAGGTGGAGGCTTGGAAAGAGGTTGAGGGGGACTGGAATAGGTGAAGACTTGAAGGCATTGGCAACCGAATTCGGCTTGTCGAAGACTAGCCTTACAAAATATGCTCATATCGATCCTGCCACAGTATTTGATCCAAGAAAATTCCACGAGGAAAAAGTCTTTGATCCCGAGAACGCAGATGAGAAGGCCTTAGCCTATGTGCTTGGGGTGTTTTTTGCCGCGAGGGCGGGGGGCCCCCACTCGCAAACATTCAATCAGACCTGCCACAACCGTGAGGGGGCGTTTAAGCTTCAAGAATGCTTGGAGGAGATAACTGGTGCAGAGATTGAGGAGCCTAAGAAATTCAGTGCAGGATTCACAGAAGATGATACGGTTCACGATGCCTACCGAATAGGCTATGACAGCAGAAAATTGATGAGGTGGCTTAAAGAAAAAACCGACTCAAAGACGAGGATCCCGATGGAATATCTTTTATCTTTCAAGGAGCGCAGGGAATTCATTAGAGGGCTACTTGATTTTAAGGTGCCTCACACACTACATCTTGCAAAGGAGAAATTTCCACAACTTCAGTTGGGTTTCAAGGGCGATGAATCCTTTCGCCGCGATCTTCAGATTCTGTTTTTAAGTGCAGGTGTTGTCACAACAATTCCCTCCTGGCCTAGGAGTTCGAAGTTTAGAATTGATGTCAACCATCAAAAGGATTTGGAGACAATTGTAAGGGAGGGATTGATTTCCTCTCCTCATGTCAACTCCCAGATCAGTTCAACTCAAGCCAAATATGACAAGAAAGGGATTTTCGACATGGAGGAGTGGGAGTGGGTACAGGATTTCATAGAGGAGCGAGAAATCAAAGAACCCCACAGAGAGAATGTTTTAATTACAGCAGAGCTAAACAGGTACGTCCTCAGACAAGAAATTCTAAGAGAAGATCAGATGCTCACATCCACTCAGGTCGAAGAAAAGCTTGAGAGTCGTGTGGGGGAGAATAGGCGGATTCTAAGCAGAGGAAAAGAAACTGTTCGTCACTGGTTGAGGTTAGAAAATCCTGTGAAACCAAATCGCATAAAACTAAAGGAAAAAATCGAATCCCAGGGAACACTCCGTGATCTGGAAGAGAGATTGGGTGCGGCCGAACTCCTTTCAATGAGTTCGGATCTTGATCGAAAAGGGGCATGGGATTATGTATCCTCCAAAAAAGAGATAAGCGCAGAGGATTATACGGAACAGCTATCCTTTGATGAAGAAAGGAGAAATGTCCTGGACTGGGGCCTCGGGCAAAGAGCATCCCCTCTACTTGCTGCAAAGATTGCATGGGCACATCCAACAGTAGAAGACCTTGAAGCATCTCGGTCCCTGGTTTCTATTATTGGATTCTTCAAAGGGGAAACACCAGCTTCACAAGGGGATAGCCGAGCTATAGAATGGCTTAGCAGCCCAAAGAACGAGCTGGAAGTTGTATCACAATCTTGGGATGAACTTGGATTAACCGAGGCTGAAGCAGGATTTATCTGGAAGAAAAACAGATCCCCAACCGAGGTCTTTCAAAAACTAACCCTCCTGGATCCTTATACCATCCCGAGGAAAAAAATGGTCGAATTGCTCACAAAACCTCTCTCCACTCTTGAAGCGGAAGCCCCCAGCCTGCGGGTAAAACCTAAATCCCAGGTGAATGAGGAGACTTGGTCTGAAAAAGTGGCAGAAAAAAGAAGGGAACACAAGGGCATACTCGAGTTACTCAATTCGGAGGAAATCCCAACCGGGCCGATTGCGAAAGTGCTCACAGCTATTGGGCGAAAAATCCCAGGCAGAATTGATCAGGCGCACAAACTCATATGGGATCTTGCAGTCTTGAGAAGTGGAGACGATGACGTTGCCGAAAAACTCAAACAACATTTAAAGGCCAGAATATCTGAGTTATCAAAAAATACAAACATCACTCTCCAGACTACATATGAATGGGCTCGTATAAGCACCCTCGCAACAATTGTTGGAGATTATTCAAGCTCGCAGTCCATCGAAAAACTTGTGGAAAAACACTTCCCTCCCAGATCGGAAAAATTAAACAACTATAGAATCTTGGAAGATTCTTACGCCGAGATAGCAAAGTATATGAGTGTTCCCACAGAAAACAGATAACATCTCACGATAGACGCATTTTTCTCTTTTGACTTCCCCATATTATCCAAGGGATATGGCTCAAAGAAGGAAAGCACCTAGGTCTACTGATACTGGTACTCTCAGGCAGTCGGAGCTTAAAGGCTTAATCAAGGAAGTCGATGATATGCTTAAACCTTTTGAGAGACGGGATGAGAGGGCGGAAGGGAAAATCCCGAAGTTCCCCGAAGACCTCCAATTGTGGAGGAAGGTGAATTATCGGAGGGCTCGCCGGGAGGGAAAGTCCATAGCGCAGATCAGAGATGATCTTTCTGCTGTAAATAGGAGGTTTCGGCAGTTTCATATCGCAAAAAGACTTGTTCCATTAGTCGAGGCCGGACGTATGAATGCCTCGCAGAGCGTACGAATCACAGGAGTCGCTTATAGGTTCCAGAAGAGATGGGTGGATCTAGGTCATATGCCCAGAATGAGTTCGTTTGAGCCTGATGTCTCATTTCCCAGGCAACGAGACCCAGACTTCGCCTATTTGCTTATGGCGACCTTTCCCTGGGAAGGGAAAATTGGAGACCGGGAGACTAAATTTACAGTCGAAGACCAGATTTCAAAAGATAAGATCAAAGCCATATCCGAACGTGTTTTACGGCGCGAACCGGAAGTTAAACCAATCAGAGGGAAGAAAGATACTAGAAGACGAGGAAAATACAATTTTAAGATTTTATCACCGAAGTTTATGGCCTACCGGGCTCTCATAACAGGTGACGGATCACATCTTCCGGTTGAACATCTAGTTGAAGCAGATGAGCAGCGGGCCGCATTAAGTGCAATATTTGACAACCATAGCAATATAACCTCGAGGAAAAGTGGGAAAGTGGAAGTCACAATCCCGCTTGGATATGCGCCCAAATCCCTTGGCCGAGACGTGCAGCTACTCCTATCCAATCAGGGCATCCTGTCAAATATGATACCTGACGAAGACGGAAAACAAAGGCTTCTGATAAGCCACCACCGAGACCTCAAAAGGATAGTTGATCTTGAGCTTTATAGCTCACCAAAAAAACAGAAAATTATCAGCGATTCAATCTCATCACACAAGGATTCATTCGACCTAGACTGGCCTGAATATGAGTGGATTAGATCATATCGTGGGAGGCATAAAAAAGTCAGCTTAAAGGATGCCACCGCGGCCCTAAACCGCCATCTGATAGGAAAAGATATAGCAGCCGAAAATAAGGGGGCCTTCCCATATGAAATCGAAGAGTTAGTCGAAGCTCGGTTATCAGCAGATCCAGAAATACCAAAAAGAGGATATCAAAGACTTGCTAGATCAATTAGGAAGATGCCGCCCAGGCTGGAGTCCGCAAGAATTCTCAAGGGAGCCCAGGCCAGGGAGAACTGGATTAGCATAGGATTACTGCACCGAGTCTATGGCATGTCGCCTGCCCACGCCAGGAAGACCGCAAAAGAATTAAAGCATGGAACCTGGGAGTGGATGGTCTTTCAAAGTCAAACCGATCACCCTAAAATCCAAACTTTAGTCGAAGAAAAAGGATTTAATTTCAATACAATCTCGAGAGAATTAAGAGAACTCGAAAGACTTGGAGGCCAAAGGCAGCGCAAAGAAGGAGAGACTTTAATCAGGGAGTTATTTCTTGTGCGCGAAGGGGGAAGAGCGGCAGAAAATCTTCTCAGAAACCATCTAAAAATGCAATTGGATGAAGCAAAAGGGGGTGAAATCATTAGCGAAAAAGCATATGTTTGGGCTCGGTTAAACACACTTGCGACATCCATAGGGGATTCTTCAACTCCTGAGGTAATCGACGAGCTCATTAAAAGACACTTCCCCGAGCAGGCGGAAACATTAAACAAATACAGGAATATCGAAGACGTGTTACAGCAAATCGGAGAAAAAGTGTTGGGCATTGGCAAAGGGAAATCCTGATTTCAGGGTTTTCAGTTATTTTTCTCTTTTGACTTCCCTATTTTTTTTTATGAAGTGGTCTGTCCGGGGTAGGAAGGGTCAGTTTGTTTCGACTGCTAAACCGGATGATCCCCAGGTCACAAAGATTGTCAAAGAGATCGATGATATGCTAAAGCCTCCATCGCGAAAGCCGTATGATCCCAAGAAATTTGTTAAACAGTTTCCTGAAGACCTTCGTATCTGGAGAACTATGATTTTTAAGGAGGGTGAACTGAGAGGAAAAAGCATCGGCCAGATCAAGGGGGAGCTGGATGAGGCTAATAATAAATTCCGTCAATTCATGCTTGTGAGTAAGTTGACTCCTCTTATGGAGGGAAGAGTTGTGAGTCGAAATAGGATAGGGGAGCTAACTGGTTTAGCTCCAAAAACCCTGAGGAATTGGGCTGAGAAAGGATATATTCCAAGAGTCAGTTCCTTTGAACCCCATGTTAATCCACCAACCACTCATGACCCTGACTTTGCCTATTTTTCTGTTGCGACCTTTCCTTGGCTGGGCAGATTCGAAAATCCCGAGATTCATACCACAGTAAACGATAAAGAGACAAGGGATCGGCTGAGGGCTGGATTTGAAAGATATGTCAAACGAAAGCCAACAATCAATGATGAAGAATATGAGTATACAACCCGAAAAGAGAGAGGGAAGTTGACGAGATACCGTTTCAGGATTCTATCTCCCAAATATCAGATGCTAAGAAAGAATTCTTCAGGGGGAAATGCACATCTTCCGCATATAAACCTTCTTGAGGCAGACGAGCAGCTTGAAGCCCTCAAGGCACTTTTTGACACCCATACTACACTGAGTCCAAGCGATCGCGCAGGATCATCTGTAATAAGAATAACCTGCGAAAGCGTACCGGAAACAATGGTCGATGACATAAGGCTGCTCCTCTACAATAATGGGATACTTTCAAGCACAGTGAAGACTACTAGGAAAGCGAAAGGTCCCGAGCAAAAGAACTCCATTGTCATAAGCCACCACCGAGACATCGAAAGAGTAATCAAGCTCGGCCTCTTCTCAGGATCTGAAACAATGGATTATCTACGCAGGCTCAATGAAAAATTCGAAGATTATTATGTCTTTGACTGGCGGGACTTCAACCATTTCCAGGAACTGCTCGAAAGAAAAGAAGGTGCACCTTTCACCGAGATCACTGCAGAGATGAATAGTATGATTCTTCGAAGAGAAATCGAAGAAGACAACGTAGGGGAGAAACCAGAAAGAATAGATGAGCTACTTGAGAAAAAACTATCTGCCGGAAATGCCCGAGGAACCGATCTCCTAAAGAGGGGATACCAGCAGCTCACAGGTTGGCGGGATATACTGGGGAGAGGCGAATTACCTACTCGAGTTCAGGCTGCCAGAAAGCTTGAAGAAATTAAAGAAAAAAGGGAATGGGGAGTCAATGCGATCCTAAGCCTCGATATGGGTGCGACTCCCGAAGAAGCCAGAGACTTTGCAACATCTGAGAAAATGGACGTGTTCCGGTGGGCTCGCCGAAAAAAGCTCCCAGCGAAAACGGCCTACCTCATAGCCGAAGCCAATCCGACATTTGAAGAGATAAAAAAATCAAGCGAATTGATACATGAAAGACTAGGATTTCCGAAGGAAGATATTTATCTTTTCACGATTCCTCGCGAGAGGATAATTGAGCTAATAGGCGAGAAAATGCCAGCACCGAAAAAGGAGAAGAAAACATAAAAATGGGTTCAGAGACAAAAACTTTGCCGATGTCAACTGCTAGATCTCCTGCAATAGATGATATGCTAAAGGAGATTGACGATCCGACTGCGCAAAAACGGGCAGGTGATCTTGTAACTCAATTAACGGGGTGGGGTAGATCTGTGCCTCAAGTCACAAAAATTTTACGTAAGAGGGTTGACCGATATCGCCACATCACCGAAGTTAAGGCTAGGAGACGTATGGGGGAAGAAATCAAAGATGTAGCAGCTGCAGTCCAAATACATCCCGGCACGGTTTGCAAATATCAAAAAATCGGCGATCCATTAAGTGTTTTTTCATACACTTCTCGTCCAAGCGTTCGCAGAAGGAAAGTGAATTTTGAGAGAATTGACAGGATCGCTAGGGCCCGTGTTTTAGCTACTTACCTATCTACTGGGGGGCGTCTCCCCCAAGATGTTTTTAAACGTATCTTTAACCATCGCGAAGGGGCAGAAAAATTCCAGAAAGCGTTATCGACTATCCTGGATTATCCTGTAAGAATAACAACTGAAGGTAGTGGAGAAAATCAACGTTTTCAGGTTATGTGCAGATCAATAGAACTCACTCGCACATTGGATGAAGTGACTAATGGGAAAACCCGACTGCCTTGGGAATACTTAGTCGAAGAAGATGAGAGAAGGGAGTTCATAAATGGTCTATTGGATGTTAAAAGCCCGCGAAAAATAGAATTGATAGGTCGAAGACGAAAAAAATCCCTTGTTTCAGATCGTCCAAGACTTCGAATCCACTCTATGGTTGAGGGAATTGGTTTCCACCAAGATGTTCAGTTACTTTTGAAAAGCGTAGGTCTTCTAACCTACCTAGAGGAAACTAAGGATAGACAAATGTTCATACTGGGGGGCAAAGTTGATCCAAAAAAGCTGACCGAAAATTTTAAGGCTCTTCAATTGGAAGTAGATGGGGAATTTGAAAAAATCCCAGCCGTCACGCCCGTCCCAGGAGGACGGAGGTGGACAGCGATTACAAACAAAGGGGAAAAATGGATAATCCGGTACAATGAGAAAGGAAAACGGGTTAGGGTCTATAAAGGCCGGGAACGGAAGGGTGAGGCAGTCTCTGAATTGAAGGCTAGGCCTGATACTCGAGAGAAATACTCAGATAAGATAAGAATTTTCGGTGAGGGAGGATTCCTTCTTGCTGTCCATACTCAACAGGAGATGCGGAGAATCGCAGAAGAAGGATTAATTTCTTCAGAGAAACTGACAAAAGAGATATTGGAAAGACAAGGCGACCAACGAAGCCTTGGGCCCTTTGATATCGAAGAATACGATTGGATGTGGAGCTTTATCAAGGGGGAAGATATTAAAAATCCTAGGAGCCAAGCGATGTATATTACAGAAGAATTAAACACTCATATGGTCACCCAAGAGATTTTACACGAGAATCCTTTACTTTCACCAAAAGAGGCTGAAAGCCAGGCAAGAATAACCCTTCGAACAGATCCAAAGCTCAGAAAGAGAGGGTATCATCAACTCTGGAATTGGCTGATAAAGGAGAGAGGCCCCCACAGGCTAAAATTAAGAAAAGAATTGGAAGAAATCCAAGCTCAACGCCCAGACCCAAGAATCTACTGGCTCCTATATCGGGGTTTGGGGATGAGCCGGGAGGAAGTTAATGCTTTCGCCTCCAAGGAGAAAAGTTTTTCGAAGATTGTTGGAAAATTCAAAGATGAGATCAGGGAAAGTAAGGGCGGGAAGAAGCTTTTAGCCTCCAGTATCGATCCTGATGTTGGGCATGAAAATCCTGATGACAACATAGATCTCACCACTTTCGCAGAATTATCTTATGCTCCTACGGAAAAACTTAATGTTATATGTAGTGCTAGACGAGGACTGAATGCTTCAGTCAAGCAGGCATTAGCTATAGCGCAAGCTCACCCGAAAATAGACGATTTTCAAGATGCTATGGGGTATATCAGAGATAGATTAATGCTTGATCCAAGAAGACATTTGAATTGGATGTCTGTTCCCACAAAGAAATTGGGTTTATTGAACAACAACGGACGAAGTATGGGTATCAAAGTGGGGTCAGGTGAATTAGAAGAGGATGCCCTTAGATTAATCCAATACTATCCTGTTCTTCTTTCAAGGATCCCCGAAGACGATGAGAGGATCGACAGTCTCGCTACTAGGGTTGGTAGAATATCTGAGAAAAATAATATTTTGCCGGCAAATTTAGTAGGAGAGATAAACAGTTTACTAGAAGATCAACCAGGTCTTATCGAAGACGATTCAGTCCGAGAACGACTACAAGTCGACCTAGACATGCTATTGGAGGAATGAAGAAATCAAAGACTGGATCCCGATGATTTTTCGAGTTTCTTGGATTCATATAATTTAACTTCCTAATACTTTTTATGGATGAGTCTGTTAAGAAGAAACCGATTTATTTCAGGATCGATTCAGATGGCCGGCAAGTCCAAGTTCTTGATCAAGGAGATATCGACATTATCGGATTTCAGGAACGAGACGATCTAAATCCTACCGCACGCTCTTATTTTATACCTGATGACAGCACTGAAAAAAAAGAGTTTCCCCCAGGATTTGAAAACCATTCTGGAGTATTTGTCCTAACAGGAGAAGGAAACGTTTTCCAATTACAGGTTGGAGAAAGAAGACAGAAAGCCTCAGAGATCCTCCCCGAAGATATTATGGAAGGAGAGACTGCAATAGACAGAGACCAACTCCAATTTTTCGAAATAATCCACAACTCCATTTCTCAAACACAGGGTCTGCTTGATAGGCCTGAAGAATGGGTGGGGGAAGAAAATTACCTCCTCGATCTGCTGAAAAATCCCACTACCTGGGAAGATTTTGAAAGAAGATATAGGTCCCTGCCAGTCATTTCAGCAAGGATGTTAAGAGACATGTTCGGTGATATGGCCTCGCTTGGTGTGATGGGCAAACCTGCATATGAATGCGCAAAAAGAGTGGCCGAAATATATAAAAAGATAAATGAACCAAGGTGGAGAGACCTCGTAGTATCGCCAGATGAAAAAAAATTACTAAATGATAATATAGATTTTACTGCTGTAAGGGACATACTTGGAAATGAAGAGGGGGTGGTTGATAATATCGGATATCCTTACAGCGGCCTTGTCCAGGGATTTTTCATTAAATTAACCAAACGCTTGAATCTCGGCGAAAAAAAGGCATTTCTTAGGGAAGTCGGAACTCCCTTACTTAAGGCAGTAGCTGAGAACTTCATGGAGAAGAAAAGACGACCCACTCTCAAGCAGTCCACTGCAATGTCCCTTATCCAGTTAAGAGACCTCTTTTCTGCAGGGACCGGAAGACTTCCTCTAGAACAAAGGATCCAAGCCTGGCAGAAAATCACAGAACACCTGAAACCGGAAGTCGATTTGTTTGATGAAAAAACTGCTCCACAGTTCAAAGAATCGGTCGAAAGGGACCTGAAACAATTCAGATACGAAAGGAGATCTTTACCTGTTAGTTTCAAGCTTGTAAAATCCGAAGACTGGATGGAAGATAAAGCAGATTCCGGAAGAAAGCCCCAAGGAAAACCCATAAAAGATCCTTCCAATCCATTCTATGCTCTAATCTTAGATTATCTGGGTGCAGGAGCGAAAGCATCAAGGGTTGATGAGATAATAAAAGAAGAAAATCTGGTCTTCGCTATCCATAAAGGACGACCGATTGGATTCTCCTCCTATAAAGGTGAGGGGGATCATCTAAGCGTCAAAAAGAGTTTTGTAGCAGAGGATAAACGACTAACGGGTGTATCAGAAAAGATAATCCTGCACCTCATAGCCAGAGCCCGAAGCGAGGGAAAGGAGCTCAGAGCAGACGGAGTCCCCTGGGAGATAAAAAGCCGATATGAAAAAACGAGAGACAGAAAGAGAGAGATAATAACAAAGAATGATGCTGGTGCAATTGAACGTCTCCCTGCAGAAACCATTGAATTCAGGGATACCGAATACAACCACATCAAGGATGTGCGGGTTATTCCACACCAAACTCCCCATCAAAAAAGAAAACTCCAAAAGAATTAAAGTTTAGTGATATGTTCTATCCTGCGATTTTCTTGATTAATTTTGTCAGTCCCCCGTCCACGATGTCTATCGCCTTCTCTGGGCAGAGTTCGTGGCAGCAGTAGCAGCGGATGCATCCGCTGTAATTCACAACTGCTTTTCGGTCCTTGTTTAAGGTGATAACTTTTCTGGGGCAGGCCTCGACGCAGACTCCGCAGCCCACGCACCGGGTGGGGTCGGGATACGGCTTTTGGCTAGTGATAGGTTTTAGAAGAGGCGCTATCCTCGCCATTATTCCCTCCTTGTAGATTCCTCCATCGAATGTTTTTGGGCTCTTGAATCCTTTCTGAACAAACCCTTCGACTCTGTCGCCCACGACCTCGATCGAAGAATAATCAGCTGGATGAAGGTTCCTCTTGAACGCAGCCGCAAGGTGCGGGATGGTCGAAGGCTCAACATCCATTATCTTTGCCATCACCAAGTCCAAAGATATCGGATTAGGGCTGGCAAGTACAACACCAATATCTCTGAGAGTTCCGGCGTTTGGTCCGTCGCCTTCCATCCCAACAATTCCGTCCATGATGTGGAGGTCTGCGGGCGCACAAAGGTTAAGGTCCAAAAGCATGTCTCCAAAAAGCTCAGGTCTAACAAGCGTTGAGTGGTAGCTAAATTTCTTTCGGCCGGGAATTAGACCGAAGAGATTTTTCACCGCGCCAGTAACATGCATCAATGCGTGAGTCTTCAATTTTGAAACGCTCACGACCTTGTCGACTCTATCCAATGGCGCAATCAATTCAAATCTCTTCAGCAGATGGCCTTCGGGGAAGTCCCTAACGATTACTCTGGTGTCATAGTTTAGTTCTGCTCCCGTCTCGTCTGCGACCCGGTCAAAGCCTGCGATCTGATAAAGTTTCCTCAACGATTTCGGAGTGTATGCGTCGCCCATCCCGGCACTGTCTGCTATCAAGACCTTACCTCCGGCTTCTTGGACGAGCTCGACTACGGCTTTTAGGACTGTTGGGTGGGTCGTGATTCCCTTTTCGGGTGCTGCCTTCATTAGGAGGTTGGGTTTGACGAGAACCCGGTCTCCTTCTTTTACAAAAGCGGAAATTCCCCCCAACAGATCAACACTACCTTTAACAACTGCCTTGACCTTCTTGTAGTCGTAGTTCCCGCATCCAATAATTGAAACCTTTTTTTCTCCCTTCACTTCTTTTTGTCCCCTACGACTAAAACCTTCTTCTCCTTAGAACTTCTACATCGGAGATATAGTCCAATGACTATTACTAAAACTAACGCAAAAATCAGAGAGCCATATGATCCTCCCGCAGCTGCTTCCCCGACTTCGAGTTTCACCGTCTTGTCGTAGATGAGGACGTCGTTGTCTTTGGTGCAGCGGACCTGGACGGGAACGAGGTGGGGTTGGGCGGGGACATTGTCGTCAACGTCAAAGGTGATGGTGGCCACACCGGACTCTCCGCGGTCGAGGTCGCCGATGTAGGCCGACTTCTCATCGAAGCTGAAGGGCTGGTCGCTTTTTTCGAGGACGATGAGGGTGACGCTATCGCAAAGGGCCCCTGAGTTTGAGACCGTGACCTTCGCCGACCCTGTGCCCCCAGGGGCTGTTGCTTCGGTTTCGATGCCAAGGCCGAATTTCGGGTTTTCGAGTATGTCTACGACGTAGGAGACGGTGTCGTGGAAGGGCTGGCTGTTGACCTCGTAATCGAGCAGAAAAGACACGTTTGTGGCCTGCGGCTCGATGTCTTCCTCGACGTCGGCGTAAAAGGTGAATGCAGTCGAGGCACCGCCTGCGATTGTGCCCGCCTCCTTGGTCTGGACGAAGCTGCGCGCATTCTTGAATGGATAATCCGGGACAAAGGTTACCTTCACGTTCTTGACTGCTTCTGTTCCCTGGTTCTCAACGTTCCCTGAGAATTCGACGTCAGTGTCGTCGCTGTGGATTTCTGCGGGATCGCTTTGGAAGTTTGTGATGGCGAGCTTGCGGTCGCCTGTGATGTAGAGGCCGACATAGAAGGTATTGGTGTGTTCAGTGCGGCTGTTGTCCTGGTATTCGACGGTAAGGGGAATTGTGTACGCCTTGGGGGTAATGTCTTCATCGATGTGGAATACGCCCTCTACGACTCCTTTCTGCCCCGCCTTGATATCGTCTATTCGTTTCTTGGTGGTGCCCAGTACGTTGAATTCCTGATATAGCTCGACGTTGGCTGCCGTGTTAGTGACTGAGCCGTCGAGTGGCATGCCGAGGTATGCCTCTATCTCGGTGGCGTCGCTTTCACCTGTGTTTTCGAAGGTCACCCTAAACAGGACGTTGTCTCCCGGCCGAAGTTCGGTTCGGTCGGAAAAAAAGTCGTCTAGTTCCAAAAGGCTTCCCGCGGTGACTTCGACTGGGATAAGCCATTTGCTTGTAACCTCCTCTGTTACCAACGCCAACCTTTCATTGTACCGGCTTTCATCGTACTGGACATTTAATGTAAGGTAATGAGTGCTAACAGGCGCATTTTTGCCAACTCGGATACGGCCTGCGAATCTTGAACTTGTTCCTGGATTTATCGTGCCAAGAACCCAAGATCCTCCTGACTCTACGTCACTTCGGACGTTTGAGCTGCTTTTGACGATGAGGTCATCAGATGTGAAGACACTGACCAAAACCTCACGTGCGGGAAGTCCTCCCGTGTTCTTCACCACAAAATAGATTGTTTCTTCATCTCCTGGCTCAAGGCCCGTGGGTACCTGGGTCTGGTCGTAGTCGACGACGAGGGCGGTGGGCGTCGCTGTCTGGGCGGTAACGTAACTTATCGCGCAAAGCAAAAATAAAATAGTCACTCCAATTTTTTTCTTATTTACAGGTGCATTCATCTTTTATTCCTCCATTTAGCTTTTTCTTGGTTAAATATTTCTCGTTGATTATGAGGACTGCAGGAATGGCTGTGACGGCAGCCATCATGCAGGCGGCGACGCCGAGGCTCATGATGGTTGCCATTTCGGCGAGGAAGGTGAGCTTGCCCATGCTCATGGCGCGAAATCCGATGAGGGCGGCGATCGTGGTCGTCGACATGGGGAAGACGACGCCGTCGAAAGTCTCGATGAGGGCGCGTTCAGGGCTTCCCCATGCCTTGAGTTCTTGTCGGAAGCGGCTGACGGTCTGGATGCCGAAGTCGATGCCGATGCCCATGATCATTGAGGAGGCGCCGGATGTCATCGAGGTGAGGTTGAATCCGGCGAGGTAGACGAGGCCGAAGCTCCAGATGGTTCCGAAGATGATGGTGAAAAGCGGGAGTATTCCGTAACGAATGGACCCCATGACGACAACGACTACGATGAGTATTCCTATGAGGCTTATCTGGCTGGTCTTGGCCATGGAGGCGCCGATTTGGGAGCTGACTTCGATGTTGCTGGGGAGTTCTCCCGACATGAAGGTGCGGGTGCCTGGTGGTGGGTCTGTCTCCTCGAGAATTTGTTTAAATGTGTTGTAGACCCTCTCGTTGTCGTCTTCGGGAAATGATTCGAGGTCGGCTCTGATGGTGAGGAGGCTTCGGTCTAGGCTGACGTATTGGGCGAGGGTTGGATTGCTTTCGATGAGTTCGCTTGCGCGGTCGAGTGACTTTGGGGAGGTCCCACCATTGCCCGCACGCAGAAGGCTTGCGGCGCTCGTCACCGAGCGGACTTCCTTGACGGTGGCGATCTTTCGGTGTATGAGCCAAGTGTATTCGAGGACTCGTGGGTCGAGGACGTTGACTACCTCATTTGAACCGGGTGTTGTGGGTTCGGTTTCGACTGCGAAGGTAAGGGTCGATAGCCCCGAGAATTCATCACCGATTTTTTTGAGGACGGCAACGGAGGGTTCACCTTCTGGCAGCATGTCGCGGTTGCTGGTGTTGACGATTTTTAAAAGGCTCTGCAGGTAGATGGCGCCTATGGTGATGGCGAGGACGAAGGCGAGCATTAGGAAGGGGTGGCAGGCGATGAAGTGGGCGTAACTCCGCACGGCTCGCGAGAAGAGGCTGTTGTTCGTCCCGTTCGGAGGACACCTATTACTTGTTGTTGAGGGCATTTGTTATATCTCCTAATCCTCGAAGCCGTCCTTCGAGGATGATGAATGCAGGGTTGATGAAGACGGCGGCGACAAGGCAGCTTGCGATTCCTGCTGCGAGGGTGATGCCGAGGTTTTGCATCATAGGCATGAATGATGTGGTGAGTGCGAGAAAACCGACGATTGTGGTGGTACCCGAGCCGAGGATGGCTGTGCCGACGGCGGGGACAGCGGTGATTATGGCTTCTTTTTGGCTGCCGCCCCCTTCGAGGATTTCCATGTAGCGTTGGACTAAAAAGATGCCGTATTCGACTCCTAGTCCGAGGATCATGGCGCCGACGCCGACGGTAGCGACTGACAGGGGCCTGCCTGCATGGCCAAGGTAGCCGAGCGTCCAGGTGAGGCCGAATAGGAGGGGGATGAAGACGAGGATTCCTTTTCGTATGCTTCGCTGAAGGATGATTAGAAGGCCGAGGATGATGAGGGCTGCAAGCGAAACGGTGTAGACGGCGTCTTCCCACATGATGCGTAGGATCATCTGTATCATGGGGATTTCACCTGTGATGGTGGTGGTGACTCCAGGAGGTTTTGAGACTCCGGCGAGTGTGTCTTCGAGCATCGAGATCAGTGCTTTTCCTTCGGATTCGCCTGTGCCGGCGTTGGTGTAGACGTAGGCGAGTGTGAGTGAGTAGTCTTTGTTGAAGAGTCCGTCTGCGCCGGGGATGGTTGCGAGGACGGTCTTGACGCCATCGAGGGTCTTTGGGACGCCGTTTGCGAAGTAGGCGCCTGGGGAGAAGACGCGGTCGACGGTTGGTTCGGCGACGAGGCTGTCTTGGAGCTTTACGAACATCTCCATGATGCGGGGGTCGCGGATGTCGGTGGGCCGGTTGGCGAGGTCGATTCCCTCTTCGAGTTCGACGACGATGAGGAGGAGGCTTCCGCCGCCGAATTTGCCGTTGATTTTTGCCTCGTTTTTGAATGGGTCAAGGTCTGTGGGCATCTCCTTCATGATGTCGCCTTGCATGGAAATCTTTCCTGCGCCCACTGCCATGTATCCGGTGAATAGCAGGGCGACTAAGACGATGGCCAGGTGGTGGTGGTATTGGAATAGTGCCACTTGTCGCATGAAGTCTTCGGCGCTCATTTTTCTTTTATTGTGCTTTTAGTCCTGCCCAAAGTAGGCTTAGGTGTTTTTTGTAGAGAGTTGATAGGTTTTTCCCTTTGGCTACGGGGAAGGTGAGTAGGAGGCCTAAAAACATTGTGGATAATACGTTTAGGACGAGTTCTTGGTTTGTTTCTTTTGGGAGTTCCCCTTTTTTTACGGCATTTTTCAGGTATGGTTGGAATATGTCGGAGATCTCTCTGAAGGATTCATCTTTAATTCCCTTTTCATTCGGAAATGCGTATTCTAGTTCGGCTTGTGTTAGGGAGCCAAAGCATGGGGGTTCTTCTCCTCCGGATATTTTCACAATTATTTCTTTTACTAGGATGGGATTTTCTTGCATTCGTTTTGCGTTGTAGGTGAAAAAGGTTTCTATTGCTTGCAGTCCGGAGTCTTTGCCGCATTTGTTTTTTAGGTTGTGTATAATTTCCACACTCCATAGTTTGAGGTAGAAGATGAGGAGGTCTTGTTTGGTTGGGTAATAGTTGTAGAAGGTTACTTCGGAGACTGGAACTTCATCGCAGATCTCTTTAACTGATATGTGGTCAAGTGGTTTTTCTTTTAATTTTTCGATTGCAATTTTTAAGAGGGTGAGCTTTGTCTGGGCCTGTTTTCGCTCCCTGAGGCTTGGTTTATCGTTATTTTTTGGCATGTCTTCACCAATTCTTTATCGAACTAAAATATTTAAGTCAACTAAAATATTTTAATAAGAAGTGCTTTCTAGCATAAAAACCACACAGTTACTGAAAAGAAAGAAAAAAAGAGAAACAAGGCAGTGTCGAATTTAACACTGCCCTTCTACAGCTGCTCCTGCGGCGTCCTGCACTGTGGCACACTCGGCTGGCGGATCATCAAAGGCTTCGCACAATGCTGTCTGGTAAGCAGCGGGTGTACGGCCTCCCTCGTAGCTTTCCCCATCTATGAAGATGGAGGGGGATCCTCTAACTCCAAGCAAGGTGTTCAATTCGAGCTCTTCAGCTACCAGAGCTTCTCCTTCGTCTGCCTCACAACTCTTGATCTTTGCCGTGTCCAGTCCAAGGCCTTCTGAAACTGCCACCCAGCATTCATCGGCATTTCCGCTGTTACACTTCTTATTCATCTCCAAGACGAACTCGAAGTACTCATCCATTCCAATGTACTTGGCGACACAGAGCTCTCTTATACCCTGATTGAGTTCTTGTATACCGTGCATGCTGCAGTACTTGCTCTCATCGTCTAAGCAATAACTTGGTCCTCCTCCTTGGTAGTTGGAGTAGATTACGTATCTGGGATTGAAGTCTGCCTTATCCTTTAGAACCTGATAGACCGGTTCGATTCCCTCTTCGGCCTGGTTTCCATACGGGCAGTAACTCATAACAAAGAAGTCGATCTGCGGTCGATTATCATCTGATTTAGCTCCTAATGCCTCCATCCCCTTTTTCTGTTTTTCAGCTTCCTCTTTTTCAAAGGCGATCCTTGCTTGTTCGTCGATGAAATAGGTTGCACCAGTGACCTCCTCTGAGAGCTTGTAATATGATCCAACTTTTACAAAAGCCGAGCTGATCTGCGGATTCTTCCAGGCTTCAGCTGATTCGACCTTTGAGGGGAAGACATATGTTGGGGCTCTAGTGGCACCAACCTCCTTAACCAAAGCTTTTCCTTCCTCTGTTTTTACATCAACCTTTTTTGCTTGTGCTCCGGGGAAAAGATTTTGAAATGTTAGTTCCAAACGGGAAGAATCACATGTCGTGCAGTCGTCATCGTTTAAGATGATGTACTCCAAATCGACTTTTGGTAGAGTCGTAGGAGTGTTTTGGGGTGTGGTAGTGACCTCTTGTGGTTGACCGCTATCTCCTGCTAATGCTTGGTCGATGGCAGTCTTGAAGTTCTCAAACGGCTGGGCTCCAACAACAAGTTTTCCGTTGATCAAAAAGGAGGGTGTACCTTGTACTCCTGCTTGAGTTCCATCGGCCATGTCCTTTTTCACTGCCTGTTCGTGTTTACCGGAATCAAGGCAGCTTGTGAAGGTCCTCATGTCTAAGCCCAAGTCTTGGGCGTATTTTTTCAGGTTGTCTACATCAAGCGATCCTTGATTTTCAAAAAGCTTGTCGTGGTATTGCCAGAACTTTCCCTGGTCGTTTGCGCATTCTGTCGCTTCCGCGGCTTTTTGCGCATTTTCGTGGAATCCAAGCGGGAAATGCTTGAATGCGAGCCTGACTTTACCTGTGTCGATGTACTGCTTTTTTATCTCAGCGTAAGCTCCTGTTATGAATCGGCTGCAGTAGGGGCATTGGAAGTCGCTGTATTCTATTATTGTGACCGGTGCATCTGAGTTGCCGATTGTTGGGTTGTCTCCAACATCGATTTTATTAGCTTGAGATACAGTTGTGGGCTGAGGAGTTCCCTGGATAGTGGTGGTCGGTGTCTGAGTCTGTGAACCGGTTGGCTGTGAGAACTGAAATCCATTGGTAAAAATGGAAGCTATAAGCAGTATGCCCAATATGAATGTCGCTATCTTCCAGATGTTTTCGCTGTCAACCGAAACGATTATCTCGTCATCTTCGTCGACGGGTTGCCCATCTTCGATTATCTTTTCTTCTTTTTTCTTTTTCACTGCCTTCTTTTTTGTCTCTTTCTTCTCAGCCACATTCATTACCCTGAAATCTTAAAAACTTCTCTCATAATAATAGAGGAAATCCTTTATATGCATTAAGGTTTCTATTCGGTTAAGCTTTTATCGCTATTTTTTAGTGATTATTTTATTGAACTTAGGCCTATCAACATACAAAAACTACTTACTTAGGTTTATCCTGCAGCGGATCTCTTCTTCTTTTTGCGCCTTATTGTGTCTGTTTTACCGCATTTTCGGCAGATAGTCACTCCAAGGGAATTTTTTGCGTTGCAGTATCTGCAGACTCCTTTGAAAAGCCGTGCTTCTGCTTCTTTGAATCTTGCCATCTTTAATCAGAAAAGGAATATTATTACGGAGGGTTGATTTATAAATGGCCTTAAGAAACGATGTCTTTGTTGTGTTTGCCTTAATCTTTTTATTATTTTGCGCCGGCTGCATAACGGGAACAGGGGACGATTCGCAGCCTGTAAAAACTCAAATAAGCGATATGGACTGCCTTGAAACCTTGGATAAGGTGGCGAAAGGGATAAGCGTCACTACCAGAAACTTTAGGGGATACTCACAGCAATGGGAATCCAAGGGCTTGTCTGACCCCGAATATACTAATAGTCTTAGGCGTTTCGAATCAGGTTACGCTCAAATCATAGAGTTCATGAAATCAAACGAAAACATCACGGGATGCGATTTGAGATATTCTGATGCGAAAAATCTTCTCGTCGAATCCTCTAAATCATATGAAAAAGCCACAACAGGGGTCCTTGATTACCTCGGGAGCGGATCGGATAAGGCTAGCAGGGATAGAGTACTATTGGAGGATGTCGTGGACGAATTGGACGTGGCAGACGGATACTTTGAGAAGGCAACCGCAGAACTACAAAGAAGACAAAAGGAATTGTCCGATTAATCCGGGGAAAATTAAACGTCTATTACTTGAGTCTTTGCAAGTTTGTCTCCTAGACGCCTTCCATCCGCTAAAACAAATGTAAGAATTAACTCTATGAATCCCCCCACTAATGTAATAGTTAATACTGTCAAGCTAAGATTTCGAATTATTGATTTTGTTTTTGTGCAAGGCCTTTTTGATCTATGATCGACAACTCTCAAACCGATAATCCATTTCCCTGGACTGAGACCGCCGAATAACCCGTCTTTTATCAAATAAAGTATTGTGGCCACCAAAAATATTAGGGAAAAATAGACTGCCCCGACAAAATTCAATATTTTGCTTTCGAAAAACGAGGAAAGAAAAAAAGGCACAAACCCGATGAATAGTATTAATAGGTAGATTATTGCATCAAGGAGGTAGGCGAACAGTCTTTTCGGAGGCGACGCTTTTTTCAAGGTAATTCCCAGGGCTCCTTGCCCTGAGTAATCATCCAGTTGTCGTTTTTTCTTTGTCGAAATCTCTTTCGCAACAGACTCGGACGTGGTCGGTTTTTGTCCATCCACAGTGTCTTGAGTTTTGTTGCAGGTGCGGCAAAATCTTCCCCCTTCAAGAATTTCCGTCCCACCTTTAGTGCAAAATGCCATCTATCGCCTCACTAGCTATGGCGTTTTCATCGAATTATAATTGCGGTCATATGGTAAATCGCTTTATTAGCTTGAATTTGCGGCGATTTACTATATTGAATTGCACAAGATTCCTCATTATCTTATGTGCAATTCACTATAACTTTTTAGACAAATATAATATTCGTTATGACCGCAAATATATTTGAGGACACAAAAGCTTGTCTAATAAGTTGTGTCCTCAACTATAATATTATAAAGAAGGAGGGAAGGGGGGCGCGGACCCCCCCCGGGGGAGGAGGGGGGGGGGGGGGTGGGTGGGGGGGGGGGTTGTTT
>JBDREA010000108.1:0-3744 GCA_043820265.1 Candidatus Altarchaeota archaeon
GTGTTTTATTAATTATTTGGTTTTTGCAATCTATTAATTAAACATTATCCCCTAACATGTCTATTTTTTTTCTTGGAATTTCCCCTAAATATTAAAGAAATAATCTATGGAATAACACATATTTTCCACCTCCAGTTCGGACGGTAGAAATACCAAAAAAGGGATGGTAATGTAAGGAAATTAGGCATTCCCACAGTATCAGATAGGGTGGCACAAATGGTGGTAAAGCTTTATCTGGAACCAATAGTAGAGCCTCACTTTCATGCAGACTCATATGGGTATAGGCCTAAGAAGTCAGCACATCAAGCCCTTACGGTAACTCGAAAGAGGTGTTGGCAATATGATTGGGTGGTAGATATGGACATCCAAGGATTCTTTGACAATATAGATCATGATCTTATGCTGAAAGCGCTGGGTAAGTTTACGCAGGAAAAATGGATTCATCTCTATACAACGAGATGGTTAGAAGCCCCGATTCAGGATAAACAGGGAAATATTGATGCAAGAATCCAGGGTACTCCTCAGGGAGGTGTGATAAGTCCACTACTAGCCAATATATTCCTACACTGGGCATTCGACCATTGGATAGGGAAAAACTATCCAGGTGTCAAGTTTGAAAGATATGCAGATGATATCCTTGTACATTGTACAACATATGAACATGCGAAACAGATGAAGGATAATATTGCGGAAAGACTTAGACAATGCAAGCTATCCCTTCATCCGAAGAAGACTAAAATAGTTTATTGCAAGGATGACAATCGACCGGGGAATCACACGCATGTGAAGTTTAATTTCCTTGGATATACCTTTCAACCAAGACGGGCGAAGAACAGGTATGGGCAGATGTTTGTGGGTTTTACACCGGCTGCAAGTAAGGAAGCAATAACCGAAATGAAAAGAAAGATACGGAGCTGGCGAATACACCGACGGAGCGACTTATCACTAGAAGAGATAGCGGCAAGATGCAGGCCGGTGATTCAAGGTTGGATCAACTATTATGGAGAGTTCTACCGGTCATCTTTGTATCCAATTTTTCAACACTTTAACTGGATACTTGTTAGATGGGCAATGAGGAAATATAAGAAACTAAAGCGCAGTTGGAGGAGGGCAACGAGGTGGTTGAGGAAAATCTATCGACGCCAAACAAACCTTTTTGTCAACTGGAACGAGTTTGGATTTTAAATCAATGGTGGATAACAAGAGCCGTATGAGCCGAGAGGTTCACGTACGGTTCTGTGAGAGCCTTAGGGTGAGATCCCCTAGGGCTACTCGACTCAAACTATAACAATTTGGGAACCACTTATCTATTTTTTCGATCCCCGACTACAACCACGGGGATGACGGTTGAAGTGGTTATTAAATATCAACTAAGAATGACATACGTTCAGTTTTTTATTTTACCCACGTAATGATTTTTTTCCATTCTTCGCGTTTTGCCAGATTTTCGCAGGGGATCAGGGTGGCTGATTCAGTGCTTTTATAAAAACATAGTTGAGAGAGTGTATCAACTATGTAGGATCCCCAGAGTTATAGGGAAAAGTTTGAGTGTGGAAACTTTTATAGAGTTTAAAAAAAGGCGGGCATAAAACCCGCCTAGTTGGACAAAATAACAGTTAGAAATTTACAATATATATCTTATCTTCAGGAAATCGATCTTCAGTGAGAAGTTTTTGAACTAGTCGATACATTTTTGTTTGGTCAGGTGCAGCAACCAAGATGTTTGGAAGACCATTTCTCATAGTATAGGTAATCAATCCTTGATTAGCTGCAAGGTGATTTTTCATTTCATCATAATCCATTGGAAGATACTGAGCATATCGTTTTGGTATGGGGTGAGAGAGTGGGTCATGGAAGAAGACAGTTATGGCAATATTCATTTGGTCTCTTCTTTCGGGAATCATGGTCCAATCAGATCCCCAGTGACTAACCGATCGAGAAAGTTTTACCTCTTTGTCAGTACGTTTTTTTTGTCTCTTATCTGCTTCTTGACAAAGTTGGTTTGAAGCGTGACTTATTTTTTGCATGAATATGTCTCTTGCTGTTTGTTGACCCATCGAAAGTATCAAAAGCTCGCCTGAGCAGGGAACGTTTTGGGCAATGTCGATTATGGCGTTACTATAATCAATAGGGGGCAACGAATCATCTTCTTTTTTATCCTCATTTTCACCCAAAACCAAGTTTCTCAGCTTCTTTTTCAGTTCCCGTTTTTTTGGAATATTGACACCAGGGGAGTCGGTTGCTTCTGTATAAAGAAAATCCTCGATAAGAGTGATAGCCTTTTCTTTGTTTCCTTGTGACCGAGAAATGTCAGAAAGGTTTAACACTGCTACCGCCCGAAGTTCGGTTTCTGTTTTTTTATCCTTAAGGATTTGCTTATATATTTTTTCAGCTTCTTCAAGTTTCCCCTCGTTATATTGAAGTGCCTTCGCTCTTTCAATAAGCATGTAGGGATCGTTAGCATCGATTGTCTCTTCTGGAATGATGATTTGGGCAAATTGATCATTGTCAGATCCTGTTGAGGGTACTGTGTCACAAGCAGTGACTAGTGCTATTACGATTATGATTACTAATCCAACTGTTCTTTTCATTTTCTTACCTCCTTAAAAGGGTTAATGTTATTTCTTGTAACCCTACTGGAGTTTTGTCATGAACCTTTCAGTTCTGTGTCATCTTTTCATGACAAATCTAAAATATATCCCATGCCGCGAACTGTTTTTATGTGGGTCGGTTTTTTGGGATTCTTTTCGATCTTTTGACGTAGGCTTAAAATAAAATTATCAATAGTTCTTGCTGTTCCGTAGTAATCGTGTCCCCAAATTCCATCGAGAAGCTGTTCGCGAGTGACAACGTTTCCTTTTCTTTCATAAAGAAAGCGTAATACCATGAGCTCTGTTTGAGTTACCATCTCTTCTGATCCATCAACCAAAAGTCGACATCTTGCAAAATCAGCTTCTATATGATCGAATCTAATTACTTTGCAGGTTTGAAAATGTGATGCACGACGAAGATGGGCTGCAACTCGAGCCATTAGTTCTTTTATTGAAAATGGTTTAACAATATAATCATCAGCGCCTAACTCCAGACCAAGACATCGGTCGAACTCTTCCCCTTTGGCTGTTACCATCAAAATGGGAATTGTGATATTAAGCCGGCGCAGCTCTTTTAAAACTTCATACCCGTTTATTTTAGGAAGCATAAGATCCAATAAAATGAGATCGGGTTTTTCAGTGACTCCCTTTTCTAAACCTGTTTCTCCATCATATGCTGAAACAACGTGGTAACCTTCAATTTCAAGATTGTCAACAATCCCTCTGGAAATGGCATGATCATCTTCAACGACAAGTATCTTACTCATAGTGAACTCCAAATTCAATTAAGAAACGTGCCCCGCCCAGAGGACTTGTTTCAATACGTATTGTTGCTTTATGAGCATCGACAACATTTTTCACCAAGGTAAGGCCAAGGCCGGTGCCTGAAACACTACTTGAAAGACGATCGTCAATTCGATAGTACTTCTCAAAAACTTTCTGGTGCAGATTCTCGGGTATGCCGGGTCCATTATCATCAACTATTAGTGTGACATGATTATTGTGGGCTTCAAGAGAAACAACAATTTTTCCATTATCGCTGGTATATTTTGCTGCATTTTCCAAGAGATTTGAAATCATTTCAAAGAGGCTTTCTCTGTCTCCTTTGATAGGAGGGATCTCTTCCGATTGAATATCACAAGATGAGAAGGAA
>JBDREA010000109.1:0-4080 GCA_043820265.1 Candidatus Altarchaeota archaeon
GAACCTCCCTCAAAACGTCCGAAAAGAACACAGCAACTTATAATCTTGTCGGTTTCCATGACGATGTCACCTGAAACAAACAGCGCGTCATCAGAGCCAACTCGGACAACCTGTCCACCTTGTTTAGAGCGAGTAATCTTGTGGGGCATACATTAAATAGTCGGGGAATTAAGAAAAATATACTCAGAAGGCTTGAGCAATGTTTAAAATAAAAAGGTCTGGGGGTCTTTTTTGACCCCCGGTATTCAGTGGTCTGACTTACATCATTCCGCCCATTCCGTCCATGCCTGGCATTCCGCCCGGCGGCATTGGGGGTCCGCTTTTCCTTCCGCCGGCTATGACGTCGTCGATTCGAAGTAGCATTTCCGCGGCTTCGCTCGCGCTTTTTATGGCCTGCGTCTTGATTTTCAAAGGCTCGATAACGCCTTTCTTCCACATGTCGTCTACTTTTGCAGACAAGACCAAGACTCCAATGTCTGGCCCCTCCTTCTCGTGTTTCGCTCGAAGCTTGACTAGTGTGTCTATTGCGTCCATTCCCGCCGACTCTGCGAGAGTCCTTGGGATGATTTCAAGGGCCTCTGCGAAGGCGTTTACTGCAAGTTGTTCGCGCCCGCCGACTGAATCAGCGTACTCTCGAAGTTGTCTTGCAACCTCGATTTCAGGTGCTCCGCCGCCAGCTACGACTAAACCTACTTCAAGTGCTGCTGCAACACCACCCAAAGCGTCATGTATGGATCTTTCAACCTCGTCCACCACGTGTTCTGTTCCGCCGCGAACGAGAATGCTTACTGCCTTAGGATTCTTACATCCTCGCACAAAAATCATCTCGTCTCCAGAGACTTTCTCTTCTTCGACGAATTTCGCAGCTCCCAAATCGTCTTTCGACAAGTCTTTCAAGTTCGTCACTACTTTAGCGCCAGTGGCTTTCGCAAGTTTCTCCATGTCAGACTTCTTAACTCTTCGGACTGCGAGCACACCTCCCTTCGAGAGGAAGTGTTGTGCCATATCATCAATGCCTTTCTGGCAGAACAATACGCTCGCACCGCTTTTCGCAATGACATCTACCATCTCCTTTAGCATCTGCTCTTCACGATCAAGGAAAGCCTGAAGCTGGGATGGATCAGTGATCTGGATTTCGGCGTCGGTCTCAGTATCCTTTACTTCAATAGCGGCGTCGAGGAGGGCAATCTTCGCGTTCGCAACAGTTTTAGGCATTGCCGAGTGAACGCGCTCCTTATCTATCACAAGGCCTTCAATCAATTCGGTTCCTCCGATGCTTCCACCCTCCTTCTTCTCTATCTGGATGTTGTCCAAGTCGACTATCACTTTACCCTCGGCTTCCTCAGCAACCATTCTTACCGCCTTAACCGACATTTTCGAGAGCATTTCCTTGTTGGATTCAGCACCCTTCCCGGTCATTGCGGTTACTGCGATTTCTTCCAGTATCTTCACATCGGAAAGCGCTACGGTTTTCCCGATTTTCGCAAGGATTGCCTGCGCTTTGTCTGCAGCCATCTGGTATCCTCTTGCGATTATCGTAGGGTGGATTCCTTGGTCCAGAAGGTGTTCTGCGTTTGCCATGAGCTCTCCTGTGAGGACGACTGCGGTGGTTGTTCCGTCGCCTACTTCGGCGTCCTGGGTTTTTGCGACTTCCACTACCATCTTGGCGGCCGGGTGTTCGACGTTCATCTCGTCGACGATGGTTGCGCCGTCGTTTGTGATGACGATGTCTCCCATGTCGTCTACGAGCATCTTGTCCATGCCTCTGGGTCCTAATGTGGTTCTCACTGTTTCTGCGACTGCTTTCGCAGCCATTATGTTGTTCCTTTGGGCGTCTCGTCCCGTCGTCCTGAAAGCCCCTTCGGGCAGTATCAGTATTTGTGCATTCTGGTTCATTTTTTCTTCATCACCTCAAAAAAATCTTGGAATTTAGTATAGGTTTGAATGTATATAAAAATCAATCGATTTTCACATTCACACTTTTTTCAGCCTTCTTCTTCTCTTCCTTCTTTTTGATTTTAACCTCTAAAACCCCGTTTTTGTATGTGGCCTTGCTGGTTTCAGGTTTGACCTTGCTTGGAAGCTTTAAGTCCTTATAGTATTTTCTATCTGGAGTATCCACGGATATTGTGATGCTCTGCTCTCCCGCGTCTAGTTTTATGTCCTTATTCTCGATTCCGGGGAGTTCTGCGATTACTGTCACCTCTTTTTTCTCGTCGATCACGTCTGTTAACGGTTCTCTACCTTCATTGAATTCGCCGGATTGAATCAGCCCTTTGTCTTGCGGTACGTTTCCAAACTCCTGAATTTTTGGTTTTCCGTCGGGCCCAACTTTCATCGAGAATCCGTATACGTAGGGTTTTCCAACAATACTTCCTTTTTCGGGGGGTTTCATAGCCTCCTCAAATATTCGCGCCATGTTCTCCTCCATCTGCCTAAACTCTTCATCCATGTCTGTAAAAAAATCATCGAAAAAATTCCTTCTCCTTCGTCTACCAGGAAGCATGTTTCACCACCTCAATGCAAATAAAATGAGATTATTTAATGGTTTGGACGTATATAAAAGTCGGAGTTAGCCGACGACTAATGACCTATCTTCGGCGTTGGCCTCGATAGGTCCTAACTGAACGCGAATTTACGCTTACTTTTTATACACCTTTTTAATTTCTTCTTTTAAATCCTTTACTTGTTTTTTTATACTACAACCTTCGTCCCAATCAAGAATACCCATCGTTCTCAATAGCACCCCAACTAAAGGAAAATATTTAATACCAATATATTGGTGCCAGAATAGCCCTCCCAATAACGATATACCCAGTATTAAACCTATAATATTGGTCTGACTAATATCACATATATTTTCACGTCACTCGTCATTAGGCCCCCTGCTATTACTGTAATAATCGCAATCATACCTCCAAGAATTATGTTAGCTTTTAAGTTTATCCTATCCTGCTTGAATTTTATTTTCTCTTTTTTTACAGCTACACTCTCCTGGTTTGTCATTTTTTCTTTGGGGATGAAACACGGCGAAGTCTTTTAAGGGACTTTGCGTGCTCGAAAACTCTTACGTTTTCGTCGCACCTTCCTTTTTCCCCTAAAAAAGAAAAGGGTTCCTGGGAAAATTTAATGGTTTGGATGTATATAAAGACTTTTCTATTTTAACCGTGAATAGCATTCAACGTGAAAACCTATAGAATACTCCTCTTCACATTAATTGGAGCCCTCACACTCCTTTTTCTTCCCTCAATTGTGGGCCACGCAATCTGGCTTATCGGAGGTACCGCGCTTTCCGGGATTGTCGCGGGCAGGTGGGATATCGCAGCAGTAAACATAATCTTTTTCCTATTATTCCTGGCTTTGCTCAAATACAAGCAAAGAGTGAACTGGCGGGGTAGAAACATTTACGCGGCTTTCATCATCGCCCTTTTCGCGGAGATGTACGGCTTCCCCTTGACGGCATTCTTTTTCGCCCGATACCTGGGACCAGTCTTAGTAGATTACACTCCAAGATATGCATTAAGCTTTAATTTCATGGGAGTGGACTTCATCCTTCCTTCAATGATGATCTTCGGAGGCACTCTGACCGTAATTGGCCTTATACTAATTATTGTGGGGTGGGCGCACGTCTACAAGTCTTGCGGGGCGCTTTCAAAATCAGGGATATATACGTTTTCCCGGCACCCCCAGTATCTGGGTATTCTCATGGTAGCTTTGGGTTGGATCATCCACTGGCCGACCATACCCACACTAATCATGTTTCCCATAATTGTAGTAACCTACTTCAAACTTGCGCGAAGAGAGGAAGCATATCTCGAAGAAAAATTCGGCAAAAAATTTCTAAAATACAAAAGGAATACTCCAATGTTCCTTTAACTTGTTTTTTCCAGAAGCTGAATCCCCCTGTGAATTTCCCGGAACTCATCCACAACCCCTTCAAAATCATAGTCATACGGCTCACCAAGCGCCTGCATGAACTTGGCGGCCCGATTAGTCACTGTCTCCCATCTATCCCTGCACTGCTCTTGCAGTGGCCCATTCCCGCATTGGCCTTCATGCTCGCTTAAAACGGCGGCATAA
>JBDREA010000110.1:0-13934 GCA_043820265.1 Candidatus Altarchaeota archaeon
TTGACGAATACATCCAAGAACCAATCAACTCTCCTTCTCCGTCGAAGACCAAGACCTCCTCTGTTGTCCCTGCGACAACCTCTTTTATCCCATCGCCGTCTACGTCTGCCGAGGTTATGCTATTTATCGTGTGGGAGATCGCTGAATTTTCCCCTAATGCATTTCCTTGCCCATCAAGTATCACTAAATCGGGTTTCGCCCCCACAATGATCTCAGCGGCCCCGTCATCCTCTAGGTCTAATATCTCAACTGAGCTGACAAGCCCTCCCAGAGGGTAATTCCATTTTATGCCGCCTTTATCATCTATCACGTCAACGCCGTGCTTCATGGAGCCGACCACAATCTCTTTCTTTCCGTCTCTGTCGATGTCTGCCACAGCGATCGGGTCCTCAACTCCTCCGGTGAAAATTCCGTCTTGGATCTTGTGGACCCAGACTTGTGAGCCAGTTTTACTTAAAAGATAAACAGTAGCCATCCCATACTTATAGCTTAATGCGACCACTTCGTCAACTCCATCGCCGTCGACGTCGGTGGCTTTCACGAAATAAACGGGGTTTTCTGTGGCAAACTCCCAAAGCAAATCGCTTTTTTCATTGTATACCACCACCTTGTTGTTTTTCGCGCCTGCAACGATTTCAAGTTGCCTGTCAGCATCCAAATTCCCCGCACTCACAGAAAACGTATAACCGCCTATCTGGTCTTCCTTCCAGAGCTTTAAGCCGTCACTTTTCAAAACAAAGACGTAGGCATCTGATTTTCCCTCGCCCGATTTGGTTATTCCCCCGTTTATCACCACTTCCTTTTTCGTATCCCCGTCCACGTCCGCTATGTCGATGCTTCTTATGTCTCCTCTTGCGAGATAGCTCCAAGCCGGCTGCCAGGATACAAGGCAGTCGGCATCCTTATAGACGAGTCTGTGTAGCTGCCCGGATTCCACAGTTCCCGCTAACACATCTAATACGCCGTTTCCGTCCAAGTCGTCTATGACAAGGGAGCTTGCGTAGTCGTTACTTAAATCCATCGCACAGCCTATCTCAAAGTCTCCTTCAGCCGAAACAAAAAAACCCATTAGCACAATCAAAACGAGCCCAGAACTTATAGACGTAATTTTCATGGTAACGTATATGTTGACCCCTATAAAAGATTATCTGTTGGGGTGCCCTTCAACAAAAACAATTCCTCGAACGAGACTTTCTTTGATGCCACTCCCTCGCAGCCGAAGCCGTTCTTCTCAAACTCCTTTTTCACTTCGTCCTGGTCATTTAGAGAAGATACGATAAGCAGGAATCGCCCATCGGGTGCAAGGTGTTTTCCGACTTGTCCTAAAAATCTCTTGATCACCTTCATCCCTCCCTCGCCTCCAGCCCAAGCCTTTCCCAACTCATCGTCTTCTGCGACCGGAAGATAAGGCGGATTGAAGGTTATTAGGTCAAAAGACCCATGCACATCCTCAAACATATCTGACTCGTGAAATGAGACATTTGCTATCTCATTCAATGTCGCATTGTATCGGGCAAGTTCGACTGCGTGGGGGTTGATGTCGATTCCCAACGCCTTTTGAGCTTTCTGAGCGGCAAATAAAGCAGCCAACCCACATCCTGTTCCAATATCCAAAACAGAATCCCCTTCCCCTACATCAAGGTTTTCAGCCAAAAGATAAGAATCATCACTCGGCAAATAAACCTTCTCAGACAACCGAAGCTTCAAGTCATGGAAGTAGAGGTGCATTTTGCTTTTTTGGAGGCTTATTACATCAAAATTCCTATAAGATAAAGATACTTATAGGGCGTTAGATGGGTAAACAAGCATATAAAAGAAGGGTGGGTCCTCCCAGGGGGCAGAAGCCCTTTCAGAAACCTAGTAGTCCAGATCAATTATTTCCCTATCCTATGGATGTTTCCCTGTCTTCTAGGGTGAATTGGGACCGTCTTCGAGAGATGGGTCCTTGGGCGGTTGCTGTAGCTGCTGTCGCTTTATCGGCTTTCGCAATTTCTGGAACAGCTGTGGCAGCCGATTCTTCACCGGATACCGGATCTGTGACAAAGGGAAAGATTCAGAAAGGCGAAGCCCATAAACACTCTAAGGTTGTTAATCACGCTCCTTCCCATGTGGTTAAAAGGTCTGGTGTGAACGTCGAAGCGACACTCTCCGACTCAATTGCCCGTGTATTTAATGTTGTATCAAAATGGCCCCCTAGGGTAGCTAAAGAATTCTTGGAACGTGTCCACTTTCATCCTGAGTACCCGGACCACACGGCAGTGGCTTCTGGGCCGAATGAAGTTGCACCTACGCCAACTCAGACAAAACCTTTGGTTGTTGAAGGAATTGTCTTAGACAATGACATCGACATCTGGACGTCTTGGTTGAAGTTTTCAAAAGCGACATCCGAGAAATTTCCTCAACTACAAGGGCAATTTGATTTTTCAGCCTACCAAGACACCCTAGATGCAATAGTTGGAGAATTGCAACCTCGACTTGAGAAGGTTCGAGGAGATCCTGTCAAAGAGGATGGGATTGTCAACGCATATTTCTTCGAGGAAAGGAAGCTCCGATATCAATGGCCTTCTGATGGAGATGATCAACATCTCCCTGAGATTTTTAGCGATGACACAACGAAAGCTAGGAGGGGGGTTTGTCAGCATTATGTGGGTATTTATCTTGGGATAGCCGATAAGCTAGGCCTGCCTTATCAACCTGTCTTCGCAAGGGGACATGTTGCAATCGCACGCATGAAAGACGGAAAAATTCAACACATTATTGAAACTACTGCAACGGCTGAGGGTGGTTCAATTGATAAGATGATAAAGACTGAAGATGAATTCAAGTTGGCCGAAAATATCCATCCCAATAGCGTGGAAGAGGGAGTTTATCTTGTTCCTCAACCGAAAAAAAACTTCCTTGCTGCCTTACTGCATAGCAGGGCAAGAGCTTTATCAAAAAATGGAGTGGAATATAAACAGCCTCATCCTGCAATTGATGATTTTATGATGGCGTTAAGGATCATCCCAAATTTTCCAGAGCCTCATATTGAATTAGGAAATCTTTTTGGTGGCTTTGACAACTCTCCCCCAGGAGTGGAACCTGATGTTAAACGAGCGGAATATCACCTTAGGGAAGCTATCAGAATTGACCCCTATAATGTTACAAGCTATGCAACCTTAAGTGAGCTATTAGATAGAACCGGAAAGCCGACGGAAGAATTCGATGCAAAAATGACAAAATTTCTTCTTTTTAATGGGGCATCTGGTCTTCATGCCGCAGGTGAGTATGAAGAGGCTAAAAATACTTACCTTGGGGCCTTAAACGGAAAATATAATCTGTTTTCTGGTTCATGGCTTTCCCCTGGTCCCGAAGACGCGGAAATCCATTTTCGTTTAGCCATGATCGCCTCTGCGCAAAGCGATCCTATAACTGCACGAAAAGAGGCTCAGAAAGCCATTTCTGAAGCTGAAAAATACGGGCTCAAAGAAGACATGAAGGGATACAGAAACTTTCTTAGAGGTCTAAAATAGCTTAGATCTCTTCAATTTTATAGAGGTTTACTCCTGATTTTTCTTCGATGAACCCCCACCCATTCTCTTTTTTCAATTCCTTTTTTTGTATTTCCTCCCAGTTCTCGTATCTTTCGCTGTCAAAGAATACATATCGCAGGCCGTAGTCTTTTATCTTTTTCTGGCAGATTGGATTTGCGATATCTAGCATCTGTTTACCACACGTTTCCTCGAAGTCCAGGTATTCCTGAGGGGGATAGGCTGCGCATCCTCCGACAAGGTTTTTTTGGTGAAATAAGCTGTGGTACGCGCATTTGCAGCAGAAGTAGAGAGGATATTCTGCGACTGCAAATTCTTCTTTGGAATCAGAAAGTCGGTTGTATATTGTGAGTTCGGGGGCGTTTTGTGGGTAGACGATATTTCTAGAATTAAATGCGGGTGAGAAGGGAACCAAACTCATGAATGCAAGTACTATTGCTGCCCAGGTGATTATTCTATGAGGGAACTTTACGTGCTTCTGTATCCGGGTGAGGCAGTATCCTCCTACAACCGCAAATCCCACCAATGCAAAAGGCATTATCCTCATCGGAACCCTATAGATGCGAACCGGGATGTAGAAGTAATAGAGGATTGTGTAAGGGGCGTAGGGTGCAAAGGGACCTAAAGCGAAAAGCAAGGCTGCCAAAATGAGGATGTAATAGGGTATCATAAACTTGTTTTTTCTTTTGATGTCGTATGCTAATGCCGCGCAAAACAGGAGTACAGAAACCCATCCCACAAAGAGCTGGGAATCCGAGTCAACGAGTTCTGAAAAACCATTGAGGATGAATATGTCCAGTCGGTTTATAACCAGGGGGCGCGTGTTCACAGCAGACGTCGAAAAAAATCCGTATAGGTAGGGGGAACCCAACACCAAAAAAACCAGCGAGAAACGCAAGAAGAGGCAGTATACTCCCTTCTGGTTTATCGTTTGCCTTACTCTTTTGTGTACGCATTGCCCCAGGACAAAAACTCCCAACATTATCACCAGGTAGACGGTTATCTGGGTGCTCGAAAAAAACTGGAGGTTCGCGAACAATCCTAAAAAAAAGGTATTCCTCCAGTCTGGATTGTTAAGCGTTCTAATCGTGAAAAGAAGTATGAGGGGGATCCATTGGAGCTGCATAATGTTTGAATGACCCATCGATGCCTCATAAAACGCAAAGGGGAAGCACATATATAGGGTTCCCGAAAACAGCGAAGCGCTTTCACTTTTAAGGGTTTCCCGGGCCAGAAGATAGACTCCCAATCCCCCCAAAAATATCGAGGCCGCAACCAGCAGGTTATGGGCAACGTAGAAGGGCATGAAAAACGACAGCATTGCCCCCACCAAGGAATAGCTGGGATTGAAGTTGTCTTGGGCGGGAGTCAAACCCTCAGGGTAGTAGTTGCGATTCGTAAAAAGCAGGCTTGTGCCTTCAGAAATCGCTTTCTTATGCCATCCAATCTTGAAAATATTTTGAAGTACGTCGCTTTCTTCGAGGGTGGGAAAACCCTCTTTTTTAATCTCCAACAAGCCTGTGGGATGTAATACCAGGGGGTATGTGAGTATAAGTGTTAAAAACAGGAAAATGGCTAGTGTTAGCAGGTTTGTTGTTTTTTCCATCTTTAACATAGTGGTATGTCTGGGGGCTCTTCTAGGAGAATGGTCGCATCGCTAACTTTATAGGTTTTATGCCCCATATATAGTCAGTTGGATATGTTCTCAGACTTTTCATATGGTACATATCCAACTGAATATATCGAATTCGATGAAGAAAAAGTACGAGAATTTATCGAATTCGCTATAAATTCCCATGGACTTGTATTTGGACAAGAACTTGATATTAGCTTCAAACGTTAAATTTGAAGATGCAAAAGTCGCGCTTTTTGGGGCGCCTTTTGATTCCACCTCGACTTACAGGTCAGGTTCAAGGCAGGCACCCTACACCATAAGGCGCGAATTCTTGGAACTGGAAAAAGACGTTGAAGGATCGAATTTTTTTGATATCCCCTTTCATGACGCCGGGAACTTCGAAGTAGTACACGGAGACATTTCACAAACCTTTAAGCGGATTTCCTCAACACTTGCCAAGTCTAGAGAGTCGAATCCAAAGTTCATTCCGTTTTTAATCGGAGGAGAGCACACCCTCACCTTCCCATTCGTTGAATTTCTTGCGGCAGAATCTGATCTCACTGTCGTCTCGCTTGACGCCCACCTAGACTTCAAATCAGAATACAACGGCTCAGAATGGAATCATTCGACAGTCATGTATCAGATCTCAAAACTTGACGTCCCTGTAATTGAGGCGGGGGTAAGAAGCTTTGACGAACAGGAAGCAAAGAATCTAACTAATGCAAATGCATCATTTTTTGGCAAAGAGTTTAAATTGAATGAACTAATCAAAGAAATATCCAAAAAAGACGTCTACCTGTCGGTTGACATGGACGTCCTAGACCCAGGGCAAGCACCGGGAGTTGGAAATCCCCAACCAGATGGATTTTCTTTAAATAAGCTGAAAGACATAATCTATTCCGTCATATCTGAAGCCAACTTAGTAGGATTTGATCTCATGGAGGTGTGTCCTGCCCACGACCACGGGTCCGCAACATCGGTCGCCGGGGCGAAAATCCTATTGGATGCACTTATCCACCAAAGTAAAAAAACAAAAAAATAAAGTGAAGCACAGAGTAGCGCTATCAGGTTCTTATGCCGGGGGAAACATCGAAGGACTATTCAAAGGCTTAAGGGGGAAGGGAGTCCTACAATTCCAGTTGGTGGGAAGGGAAGTCACGCTCCAAGTAAACGAGGAAAAACTTGAGGAAGTAAAAAAATCGCTGAAAAAGCTCGGAGTCGATAACGTCACACTTCTTGAGTGGAGGAAGCTCGGTTTGACATTGTCTGGTTCAGGCAAAGGCCGTGACGAGGAAGAATTAGTCCAAATCTCACTTATTCCAACTGCCCTCGGTGAAGGCGTCCGTCGCTTAGGTACTCTTTCCAAAGGTAAAATCCCATTGGAGGCAGCCAAAGAGGTGGATAAACGAGTCATAAAAGTGCTTGACGAAGCCGGAGCAACCGACGTCTTATACATTATACAAGCCCAAAAAAAGACGTCCAACATCAAGTTCAATGAAGCTTTGGAGTCGGCAACCCTAGAAGCCCTATTTGATGGAGGAGGGCTCATATCTATTGAGTAGTCTCTTCTTCTTTCTTAAAAACATCATCCATTTCTCGCTCAATTTGTTTGAGCTGTCTTGGATCGAGTGCCTGTGGATTCAATGTGAATATTACTATTGCTTCGTTCGTTGCCGCATAATCTCTAAGGCTCTGGATAAAATGCATTACCAGCTCAAAGTTGTTGTAGCTGATCAAAAACTCCAAGCCATCGAGCAATATGACTGGATGAGGTGTCTTATAGATAAAGTCTCGCATCATTCCAAAAAGCTGCTCCAGTTTAGGGTGCACGACTTCTTCCTCTTGGTTCGTGGACTCAGAAAGCCATAACACTGGTGTCGTCTTAAGCTTGTATTTTTGGCGCACATGCTTTGGGAGCATCCTGCTCACAGCCAGGCCCCTGCTCCCTTTTTTCAGCTGTTCGACAAAGGAATCAAATCCCTGGTCTACCTCTGAACCAATGAATAAATAAGTGTATCCGAATTGCAGATTTGATTTTTCACCTTCTGCAGGCTCAAGGTCATCTTCGGTTGCAGGCGTTATGACCATCAGATCGTATTTGTGCATTCCTCTTGCTATGAATGCAGCCATGAAAACGGTCAACCAGCTGGCTGCGGGGAAAATCCGCAATCCAAAAAGGGGCATGATAATGTCGGCAAATAAACCTGCTATTGCGACCACACTGACAGCCAGAAGCAGGTATTTCATCTGTTTTTTCTCAAGAAAGCTGTAGGCTTTGACGTATGCCCTGTAAAACCTGCTCATACCATACAAGATGGTAGCAGTTAGGTAGAGTGCGAACAAGTAGAAGAATTGCCCTCTTTGGATGTCGTAGCCGAAGTAGTAGTGTTCGACCCCAGAAATGAAAAGTGACGTCGGTAAAAGCAACGCAAAAAAGATTGGTATCAGGTATAGGAGAACCAGTAAGTCGCTGATTTTTGTTGAATCCACGTCCTCCTTTGGATAAATCATCGTGAAATGCAAAAAGAGCACTCCCATGAATGCCACGCCCAGATACGTGAATTTGCCCCATAAAAGCGCCTCGAAGGCAGATGAGCTGTTGAACAGCATGTATCTGCCGAAAGTCCACCAAACAACGGAAAAAAGCAAAAGAGAAAACATTTGGTTGCTCTTCTGATGGGGTCTTTTTAGAAAGACGTAGACTCCGAGGGCCGAGTTCACTATGAATGCGAAAAAAGTTAAAAAGCTGTATGGGTTCATCATTTAACTATTTTTTTTATATGGTTAAAACTTCCGCTTCTTTTTCAAGCAGGTTTATCTCCATCTTTTTGAAAGCTTTGGGGCTGAGCGACACGATGATTCTCGATTCACTCTGAGATAATCTGTCCCTAAGCCTAGCTATGAAGTGAAGTGTCATTTCAAAGCCATTTCTCTGGGTTAAGTATTCTATCCCATCAAGGAGTACGGCGCTGGATCCCCCCCTCAAGATGAATTCCTCAATTACGGCAAAAATCTGTTCGGGATTAGGTCTGATGCTATCTTGGACGTCGCGGTGCGAGTCGTTCAACCAGAGGATGGGGGTCGTTTCGAACTTGTATCTTTTCTTAATCTTTTCGGGATGCAGTCTGCTTATGCACAATCCGTTCAATCCGTTTGTGACTTGGTCGACAAAGACTAGGAAAGCAGAATGGGGAGTTTCTTTTTTTACTAGATATATGCTACCAGAACTTAGCCTCCACTTTCTTCTAAACTTGCTTCCAATGTCTTCCGGCATATACGCAACTCGAAAAGCGCGTTGCTCAAAGGATAAATCCTTGTAATCCAAAAGCCCAAAGGCGGCATATCCTAACATAAGATACGAAATCAAACAAAAAATATGCTGAATCAGATCCAAATTCATGGAATTCTCAGCGGAATAGTGATCTGGGTAAAGGAAAAGTAGCTGGCAGATGATCAGGAAGGCGATCCCCTGCCACCACATAGGTCATCGTTCTTAGCCGATTCTTCAACCAAATACCCCCAAAAACAACAAGTACGACAAAAAGGATAGCTAAGCCCCAGATGTCAAAGAAAAGAAGCATTTGCTCATTTATCTCCCAAACACCCCAAATGAAAATCAGAACGAATAAATTCAGATACAAACCAGCCAAAGCCACCTCCCGCCACCCCCTGGTAAAAGGACCAAGAACTGCAGCCGCCAAAAACGAATAAGCAAGTATGGCAAAGGCTTTCTCAAAAATAAACTGTCGCTCATCTATCCGTTGATATCCGTCGATCTTGCCCAAACGGACTAAATGAAACACATTCAATAACAGCAAAAAAACAAATATCCCAGTTAAAAGAACAAAAACCTTCAAACGAATATTTTTCTTTTTAACCAGGCCCAAATGGATAATCCTCAGAAAAATCAAGGTTAAAACAAAAATATTAAGCGAAACAACGATGCTCGAATAAGAGTTAACAAACAGCTCCCAGATCATAGTCCACCCAAAAAACTATGAAATCATCCATCACGGCCCAGAACCGCCCTTAAACATGGGTATAAGCTCCACGCCACGTGAAGTGATATTCATGACCTGCTTATTTCGGCTGTGGTCGACTCCCCGCATCTTGATGACCTGAAGGGTCCTCACAAGATCCCCGTTTCTCTCGAACTCATTTAATAGGATTATGCCGTCTGCGATAAACTCTTCAACCCCGAAAACAGAGTACTGGAAGGCCAAAGGAGGGGTCTCGCTTATAAGAAAAAGGGTGCACTTGATCCTAGAAAGCTCAAAACCCAAGCGAAAAATGAATTCCCTTATCTTGCCCTCATCCTTGAGGTTGTTGCAGACCGCAGTAACAGAGTCAATGACAATCCTTCTGGGTTTCACCTCATCGATTATACTCTTTATCCGAGACAAAACGTCATGAACGCTTTGAGGCTGAACACCCATAAGCCAGGCATCATGCTCGATCTCCAAAAAATTGACCTTCCCAGAATCAACAAGCTCTTCATCGAAGAAATCAAACTTGCTAAGATTACGCTTCATCCGGTCAGCACTCTCAGTCAAAGACAAATACAAACCCGTCTCACCAAACTCCTTAGCACCCCGAAAAAGCAACTCAGAAGTCAAAACCGTCTTACCCGTACCAGAAGCCCCGGCAACCAAAATAGAATGACCCTCAGGGCAACCACCCTCCAAAATCTCATCCAAAGCCCTAATCCCGCTTTTACACACACCAAACTCTTCCATAATCACACACCCAATAAAGAAAAATAATATGGAAAAAAAATAGGAGGACAAGTTAAAAAAGGAGGAATCAGTGAAACATCACATGTATCTCTGAAGTATCTCCCCCCAACCTCTTAATACCAAACGGGCCTTTAATACAAAAAGAGCCAAAAAAGCCTTCAGTATAACAATATAATTGATGCTTGATGATTCTCTCATGTCTCTAACATCAACTGGGATTTCTTTGACTTTCAAGTGATAATAAAGGGCGTTGAAAAGCAATTCGACTTCAAAGACAATACCTCTACTTTTTGTCTCATCGAGTATCTTTTTGAGGGAACTCCTTTTAAAGGTTTTAACCGATTGTGTGTCTGTATATCCAAGTCTGAATAATGCCCGAATCAACAAGTGATAACATTTACTCAAAAAGAGCCTTATGGGCGGTCTCACCTGTGTTGCCCCATCCATCTCCTTAGAACCCACGACGAGGTCGTATCCTTCGATTAATCTTAATGATTCGTCGAAAAACGAGAAGTCAAATGAAAGGTCGATGGGGTACCAAATAAGTATCTCATTTTTTGCTTCACGAAATCCTTTATCTAATGCTATTCCAAGATCCCTCTCAGGGGTTGTGAAAAACCTAATCTTGGGATTCTTTTTTGAAATATTTTTTAGTACTTCAAGTGTACTGTCAGAGCTTCCATTTTCCACGAAAACGACTTCATAATTATTTGAAAGCTTTTCAACGTAGTCCAGTAGAATACCGATATTCTTTTCAAGTATACTCTCTTCATTGCAGACGGGCATCACCAATGAGATACTCTTATCAAACATGGTAATAATAAACGATCACTAAAAAAAAGACTATTGGTATCTAAATCTTTTCCCATCAAAAAAAACAGACGCCCTTGGCACACTCTCATCCACATCTCGCTTCCTCCACCACTCAGCAAGCCCACTCGCTGTCGTAATCCAGCAATCACTCATACTCACTATTTCTTTTAAAACCTTAATGTAAGAATCAAGGTAATCGGGATCTCCAATATCATAGGATTCTGGATGAGTCTGCATTAACACAAGGCCCCCATTCATTCTCACAAATTCCAACTTATCCATCCACACATCTAAAACCTCGCCTGGTTTTTTCTTCAATGTGTTTTTCAGAAGATAATCAGAGGGCATGGTAATGGGAAGTTCTACAAAATCTTCGAACATGTGTGGAAAAAGGCTTGCACAACCCATTCTGTAGGAATCCAATGAACCATATATTCGCGTATCTTGGGACGAGGAATCGAATGAATGATATTTTCTTATCAAATGGAATCTTTCAGGTAGAAAGTTATTGTATGGGGCTCGAAAACCTTCAACTTCTAAGCTATTGAATCCTTCCTTACTCCCTACAAATCTTTTTTCGAATTCATTGTCCCCGAGAATTGGAAGTTTATTGTCGTGTATTAATCCATGAGAAGCACTTTCATGCCCTTGTTCTTTCAGAGTTAACAATTTGTCTCCATCTGGATTGAATTCGTTGGTCACAAACCAGGTTTAATAGACCCTGTATTCTCTCTCAGCTTCAGTAATCAAGCCTATATTATCGAACCCTCCCTGAGTATCGACGTCATGTGTCGAGACGAAACAAAATTTCTTATTTTCAGGCCAAAATTTTTTTATTGAAATTTTTTCATCTTTTTTTACATAAACAAGCGAGTTCAGAAAAAGCCAATATAAGTCATCTACAGATGTATCTATCGGCCAACTTGGGAAACCAGAATCATTTTTTATCATTTTTAATATCTTCAGAAAAACATGTATCAAAGAATTTCTAATAGTCAAGGGGAGGATTGAAGCAACAAAAATTTTGAACAATCTAACTTTTGATTGACTACTGCGTTGCCCCTTTCTGATATACTGTTGGGTTAAAATACGATATGCATCCTCAATAGGATTAAATGCATAAAGGATCTCTGATTCTCCAATTAATATGATTGCTGGATATTTTTTTCCATTCAAATTCAAATAAGCAAGTGTTTCATATTCATCTGCCGCTTTTATCAGTTTAATATTTGAAGGAAAGCGCAGTCTATCAAATCCAAAATCGATGAGAGATTTTTCGAATATTAATTCATTGACTTTATAACTTGTTTCTCCGACTACCTCAATCCCTTTTATCCTACATTCTCCAGAAGGTGTAATCAACGATCTCTCGTCTGGATTCCCCCAATCACTTAACAAATCCGAAACATCCTTTTTTTTATCTAAACCGAAAAATCGACAAAATTCATCCAATGATTTCGTTTTCAAAACAGAATTTTTCATAGACTAGTTAAACCTGAATAATGTCCTCTTTCCTAATTGAACCGATTTTTTTCGCTGGGTTACCTGCTACAACAGTGTATGGAGGAACATTTTTCGTCACAACCGAACCCGCCCCTACAATGCAATATTCTCCTACCGTAACACCAGATAAAACAATACAGTTCACTCCCATCCAAACACCTTTACCGATCACGACAGGTTCGATTTTCACAGGATAAGCCTTTCTTAGAGGCTTTGATCCCCGCCCATGGCACGTGATAACAGAGTTATCACCTATTTCAGCATAATCCTCGAATGTGATCAGGTGAGGAAATATCCTATCTAATAACACATTGTTTCCGACAAAACAGTTTTTACCAATCTTTACTCCCCTCAATTTATGCAAGAACACCCGAAATCCAGGAACAGGGCAGATATTAGCCACCAATTCAAAAAAGAAATTCAAAAGAAAACGCAAAATAAATATTACATAAGAAAAAAGATTCGTTATCCCAAGACACTCCCTATACTCAGAAGGCATACCACTCATTTTAGCTCACCAAAATATTCTATTCATATTATTATATCTCATTTTGTCACGATTTCTGCTTGGTAGATGTCCCATCCGAAGCATTCTAGGTTTCCGTGTCGGATTCGCACGTCGATTTTTGGTTGAGTTAATGCTTCTTTTGGTAGGGGGATGCTCTCTTTTATCTTCCCCCTTGTGCCGTTCCCTTCTACCCGTTTGACGAACCGGTCGTTCACGATTACATCACCCGTCCTGCAGGCGCCCGCGTCAAGGACTGTGAGTGTTAGATTATTCGGTTGGTTTGTTTCGACTTTCATGCTGAATTGTATCTCACCTCCTTGGAGATAGATGAAGTCTTTTCTGCTCTCATCGCATACCGCTGTGCAAAGAAAGTTGTGCTCTGCTTTTTCTCGTCTGTTATAATAGCCCATATTGAAAATATCTATTATCCTTGGGTTATCGGCTCCCTTTAAATTATCGGATACCCGCTTAGATTCGGAAATCAAGCATGGGCCAATACATTCTTCCAATTTCAATGAATTATGTGAAATTGCCAAGTTTAAGTTTTCTAAAAAATTGTGCTCATTGTAGGTCTTCTTCTCTATTACCTCAATTTTCTCCAAGTTTTTATCCACCCACTTGGGGGCAAAACCTTCGTCGACATTCCATCTGTAAAGACCTTTGCCTCTAAAAGGAGTTAATTTACGCATCTCAACGATTTCTTCTGCGTATTCCACTAACTCCCATTTGTGAGCTGGTTCCTTTGTTTCAATATCCAATCTAGCCAAAATTGGATCAGTTAATCCAAAACTGTTTATGGCCTCCACATTGTATTCTCGGTAAGGGTCTCTTCCATGATAATATGGTTTAACATCTCTATAGAATCTGCCAACATTGTTTATCTGAAATTCGAGCAATTCATTTGTAGGATTTATGTCCATTGTCTCCATCACAGTTTCTGTAAACCTATAGCATATCCTATCATGGATTAAGTTAACTCTCGTACAAGGAATCTCGGGCATTTCTAAAAATACGGGATGAGTATCGGATTGAGGTGGATAGCATAAAAAAACCGATGCTGAGACAATAATTCCAATAAGAGGAATCAACCTCATCGTATTTTTTTGAAATAATTTCATAAAAAAAGTTTCAATTATTCCAGAAAACGCACATACAGTTAATATTAGGGGAAATGCAAGAAATCGATAGTGTCTTGCATCTCCTCCAATTTTAATCACGTAAACTAGCAC
>JBDREA010000111.1:0-2094 GCA_043820265.1 Candidatus Altarchaeota archaeon
TATCAAGCATTATTTCAAGAAAAAAACTAAAACACTTTTCACTTTTCTGTCGCTATGAAATTAGCATTTTTTCCCGCCTATGCCCTATGGTTATTGGAAAAGTGGATTTAAAATCCGATATAAAACGGTGCGACACACAAGTGTCAAATCCTACCTGTGCGAATCCGTATTCGTACAGAAATCGTTGGTCGAAGGACAAAAGTCTCTAAGTAACCAGTGCAGTTCAGTAATGGGCTGTATCGAAGGGGTCAACCAACGATACTACGGGAGAAATCACGATTCGGCCTGTGATGGTGTGCCAACTTCCTCGTTCTAGTGAAGCACTGGGACAGTCAATGGATGTCTCCTTTTCTTGGAAATACGGTTATCAAGAAAAGACCATCGGGGTGGCTGCTGGTTTCGCCTGTGGAAAATGGTTTGCTATGCTAACCGGTGAAGACCTACGCTGTCTCAATATGAGTAAATATGGCCTATAAGTCTATGACGAAGTGGTCATACCAAGCAGTGGTGACAGGAAGGCTTCCTCATGCAGCCCTGTCTTTAAGGTTCTCAGCGTCCTCAGAGTAGGTTACATATAAAAACTGAAAGAGGACACCAACCAAGAGAAAGGAAAAATAATTTTGGCTCACGGAGAGAGTTAGCCCAGAGGCTGGGATCGCTTGCAGATTCTCCTGACCCTTTACCCAGGCAACCTACTGGACGCTAAGGAACGTCTTCAAATAGCCAAAAGCATTTACCCTTCGGTCAAGGACGTTGTCAGAGGACAGACATCATGGAAAAAAAACGCAAAGTTCATTCCCTCACAGGCAGAATAACTCCGCAGATGATGAAAGACGCCTTCAAGGCTGTCAAACGCAATAGAGGAGCCTGCGGGATAGACAAGGTTAGCATCCAGTTATTTGAAAATCAACTGGAACAAAACCTAGACGCTCTTATGAAGAAGTTAAAAGGGAGAAGCTATGCCCCTCTACCTCTTCGAAGAGCTTATATCCCAAAAGGGAAGAATCAGCGTCGTCCACTTGGCATCCCCTCTGTTCGAGATAGAATAGCACAAGAAGTGATTCGAAGACTTCTTGAACCTATCTTTGAACGAAAGTTTCACAATGACTCATTCGGGTTTAGGAGAAGGCGTAACTGTCATAAAGCTGTGGAAAGAGTTATTGAACTTTGTCAAAAAGGATATATATACGTCATGGACGCTGACATTGCAGCATTCTTTGACAATATCCCCCATAGCCTTATTATGAAAGCAGTCGCCGAAGAAGTGGCGGATGGGAACATCTTGTCCATAGTCGAAAAATTTCTCACTTCAGGAGTAATGGAGGACGGGAAATTTGTTCCTACAAGAAAAGGAACGCCACAAGGGGGTGTTATCAGCCCTCTACTAGCCAACATAGTCCTCAATTATCTCGACTGGCATTTAGAAAAGCACGGCTATCACTTTACAAGATATGCCGATGATTTCGTTGTGCTTTGCCAGAATAAAAATGAGGCGGAAAGGGCGCTGAACTTAGTAAAAGATTTCCTAGCAAAAGAGCTGAGTCTCTCGTTGAGCATAGAAAAGACAAAGGTTACAACCTACCATAAAGGGTTTGAATTCTTAGGATTCTTCATATCCTCACGCTCTACTAAAATCCGTACTAAGTCAGTGGAGAAATTCAAAGACAAGGTCAAGGAACTTACTATTCGCTCACATAACTTAGATCAAGAAGTCATTAAGAAACTTAACCAGGTAATAAGGGGAACGGCGAATTACTTTGCCACAAGCTTCTCTAATTGCTACCACCTGTTTAATAAAACAGACATGTGGATACGTCGTCGGCTGAGATGTATGAAATATAAATCCATCTCTCGGAGACACAATTTGAGCATGCGCACGAGGCACATTCACCGTCTCGGACTGCTGAGTTTGGCGGACTTTTGTCCTAATGTCAAAGAACGAAAATGACTCCCCTAAGCAGGGGCAATCTTGTTGGGGTCGCCCGATGCGGGAAAGCCGCACGTCGGTAAATATAGGGAATTGACCCTATTGCGACAACGGGGAGAGGGTGGCTCTGCCTCCCTCTTACCCACTCAAAAACTGCAAAAGTACAG
>JBDREA010000112.1:0-3111 GCA_043820265.1 Candidatus Altarchaeota archaeon
GCTACAGGATACTGTAGAAGCGGGAGTCGCACCGACTGACGAGACAACAGTGCAATTGAGGGGCCAAAGGGTGTTCCTTTCATATAAGCCGTCAGGAGAAGTCGACTACTACTATATCTGTGATTTTAGGATTTATGAAAGATGAAAAAGGGGATGCTTTTCACGGTGGGTTTGACGCTTTTGGCCTTGACCATCCTTTCGATGTCAAGCATGTATCGGGCACACACACAGCGAAGCCAGGACGGCACATTTGAACTTCTCGCAGTTGATCGTGCCTGGGAGCTTGAATCCTCGATGGAAAAGGAGATAAGATCGATTTTCGAGAACACAAGCGGAATCGAATACAACAAGACCGGGCTTATCGTGACCTTCAAGGAGTCCCTCAATAATTCGGATGCGCAGGTGATGAACGAGTCCATTACAAAATTTGAGGCTTTCTTAGCTCAAACAAACTACACCTCCCAAGGGGGACTTTCCGCTGCGCTAAATCTTGGGGAAGTGAAAGACCATTCGACTCTCGTCATCCATCCCTACGACGTCTCCTACACTCACCCCATACTTTCGGGAAACACGTTACAAGTCAAGCCGGACGACTACCACGACATAAAAAGATATTTTGTCAAATTCACGATTCCTGATGGCAAAGATCGGGACAACTGCACTTTCATGATACCTCCTTATTTGGCAAACGATACAGTCCAATTAACTGTTCAAGTTCTAGGGCCGATGTTTTCTTGCGGAATGGATGGGTTAGTAGCTGTTAACGAGCACAACTGGGTTTCCGTGAACGATACTTCAGGGAACAACTTCACTCTGACGTTAAACGATTGGGCCACGTTGTCGATGAACTGGACGGGTGCTTCGGCTATCAATCCCCTAATAACGGAGGTCACAATAGAGGACCCAACTCCCTCCGAGCTATTTATAGGATTCCCCAAGAATAGTTTAGTCATAGATTTTCCCCAGTATAACTTTAGCTCGGTTAGTTTTGTCAGGCTTCTTTAAAGATGAAAAATAAAACGGAAAAATCGGAAGGGAAAACTGATGGTGCATTGTTTTTCAGAACAAAGATAGACATCATGATCGATCTTGTGAACAAACACAAAAAGCTCAAGGTTTCCAGGCTGGCAAAGCATTTCAAGACCTCGGATAAACGGGTTATCGAATGGGCCAAGATGCTCGAAAGAAAGAATGTCTTGGTTATCTATTATCCGCCCCTGGGTGAGCCGGAGGTTAGGGCGCTAAGGGAGGAAAAAGAAAAATGAGCAAAAAGTTTTCGCCAGACTCCTACAAGATAAAAAAGGATTCCGTAAACCTTGAGGTCAGGATTTTAATGGAGGATGACGAGCCCTTCTACAAGCTGTCTTTTCCGGAATACGATTATGGGACGGAAATTCTGATGGGGGAGATCAAGGACAGGTTGGTCGGCGAATTCCACATGGACTCAAAGGAGATGCTTGACATAAAGGTGATAAACGAATTGAAGGTCAGATTCGAGGAGAAGATCGCAGAGCAGCTGATGCATGAGATGTCTGATCTTCCTTCTAAGCTAAAGGACTATATGACTGTAAGCCTCATAAACAGGATCTTCGGGTTTGGACCAATTGAATACCTTTTGGCCGATCCGAACCTTGAAGAGGTCGTAATCAACAGCGAAGACGAGCCAATCAGGGTCTATCATAAAAAATACGGTTGGCTCACGACAAATCTTCCCACCCCGACCGAAGACGACATCAGCGAATACGCAAGCATCATGGCAAGGAACGCAGGGCGCTCTATCTCGTCTCTAACCCCGATTCTTGATGCGCCGATGCTCACAAAGGACAGGGGAAATGCAATATTGGCACCAATCGCTGACAAGGGAACAGCCATCACCATCAGGAAATTCGCAGTCGACCCCTGGACCTTCACGGACTTCGTTCTGAATAAGACCGTTAATTCAGAGATCCTCGCGCTTATCTGGGAGGCCATCCAATACGAGATGAACGTCCTAATCAGCGGTGGAACCGCATCCGGAAAGACCAGCTTTCTGAACATCTGCATGCCATTCATCCCTTCAAACCAGAGGATTATCTCAATAGAGGATACAAGAGAGATTCAGCTACCAAAATACCTTTACTGGGCTCCGCTCAAAACAAGGCTTCCGAATCCGGAGGGCAAAGGTGAGATTACGATGCTGGATCTGCTGGTGAACGCCCTGCGTATGAGGCCGGATAGGATCGTATTGGGCGAGGTAAGGCGCCAAGAAGAAGTCGAGATAATGTTCGAGGTCATGCATACTGGGCACTCAATCAATGCGACCGTCCACGCAGACACCTGCCAGCAGACTCTCAGAAGATTGGTCAATCCACCTTTGGCCATCCCCAAGATTCTCATGGATGCTGTGAACCTTAATGTGGTCTTGTTTCGAAACCGGAGGCTGGGGATAAGGAAAGTGTTTCAGGTCGGAGAGTTCATCACAACCGACGAAGGCGATTTCGTCGATGTAAAGACCAACATCATCTACAGGTGGAGGCCGAGGCGTGACGACTTCATAAAGCATGCGCAGCAGACGCGTATCGGCGAGGACTTGATGCGTGACCTTGGAATAACCAAAGACGAACTTGAAGAGGAACTAACACAAAAACAAAAGATAATCGAATGGTTTGCCGAAAACAAGATTAGAGGAATAGACGACGTAGGTAAAACGATGAAGTTTTTCTACCAGCACCCAGATGAGCTCTTGGAGTTGGTCGAAGCCGGCAAAGGCCCCCAGCTAATCCTAGGCGATTGATTCATGCGACTTTAGAAGATGAGCCCGAAAAAAGGAGAAGACTTTTCCGATGACGAAGTGGATGAGATTGTCACACACGCAATAGATGTAATCATAGCCAAGGAGGAAGCTAAAAAACTCATTGATAGAAGGACGAAAAGGGAAGAACGCCAGCGTCTGGAGGCGAGGCGGACTGAACTTAAGGCAAAAATCCATTCCAGACTGCTTTCACCGAAATTAGAAGATGAAGAAGTCAATCGGGCTGTCGCCAACTTGATAGCTGAGGTCTTAAGCGATAGGGAGTTGGCTCTGAGAACCAAAAAAGAAAAAAGGAAAGGGTGGTTTTCATTCATCTGGTA
>JBDREA010000113.1:0-2146 GCA_043820265.1 Candidatus Altarchaeota archaeon
TGAGGTTCTTGCAGAGGAATTCAACAAGATGACAGCTGCACTTCAGGAGGCCTATGCGAATCTGGAGCAAAAGGTTGAAAAAAGGACACAGGAACTCCGAGAGGCAAATCTGAAGCTTGAAAAGGCGAGGCGGGACCTTGAGGAATGGAACCAGACGTTGGAGGATAAGGTCCAAAAACAGGTAAATGAATTGGAACGTGCCGGCCGGATCAAACGCTTTCTATCACCGCAAGTGGCTGAGGCAGTTCTCAATTCGGACAGTATAGATCCTTTTCAAACACACCGCCGTGAGGTGACGGTCGTTTTCATCGACCTGCGCGGCTTCACGATTTTTTCCGATAGTCATGAGCCAGAAGAAGTAATGCAGTTCCTGCGAAAATATCACGAAGAAGTCGGCAATTTTATCTTCAAATATGAGGGAACGCTGGAACATTTTGCCGGGGACGGTATAATGGTCTTTTTCAACGATCCGCTCCCCCGAGAGGATCACACGGAACTGGCAGTCCGAATGGGCATTGACGTGCAGGCTCGGATCAATGCGCTCCGGCCGGAGTGGTACAGAAAAGGCTATGAGTTGGATGTGGGAATCGGTATCGCCACCGGCTTTGCCACACTTGGGACGATAGGTTTTGAAGGACGAATGGACTACGCTGCGATCGGCAATGTGACCATTATGGCCTCAAGACTCTCCTCTGAGGCCCAAGGGGGGCAAATACTGACCAATCGAAAAACACTCGCCAAAATTGAAGGTATTGTCGAGGCCGAATCTCTGGGAGAAATGCAGTTGAAAGGCTTCACGCGGCCTGTTTCTGCGTTTAACATTTCTAAGTTGAAATAGTTGGGTGGAAATCTACGTGCCTCCTTCCTCCCAGTCATGTTTGGTAACCATATTCGATTTTTGAACTAACAATTAAAAAATAGTCGGGATATTACAAAGTCATAAGAGAAATAATTATGATTAAGGACAATTGTGGCAACGATGAAAGCAACATTGCAAAGCGTCTGAAAAAACTGATCGAAGCGAATCAGTATCTTGCTGACATTGAATCCCCGGATTTGCTGTTTCCAAAGCTTCTGGGACTTGCAAAGAGCGTAACTTTTGCCGAAGCCTCTTCGCTGATGCTGTATAATCCAAAACGCAACGTTTTAGAGTTCGCATCGGTTGCAGATGAGATCATTGGCGAGGTAGGTGCAGAAACACTAAAGAGAACCGTTGAACTCAAAATAGGAGAGGGAATTGCGGGTTGGGTTGCAGAAAACCGTAAACCACTCATAATTAAAGATGCCCAGAAAGACTCTAGATTTTTCAATAATGCTGACAAACAGACAGGCTTTCTTACCCGTACTTTACTCAGCGTACCGCTGGTGTATGGCGAAGAGCTCCTTGGCGTAATAAACGTTCTCAACTCAAAGGAAAAGCCCAGCTTCGATACAGAAGACCAAGCGCTTTTGGAGAGCTTTTCACATCTGGCGACAGTGGCGATAATACGATCCAGACTCCTCGAAGCCAAACTTAAGCAGCAAAGATTTCAGGTTCAGTTGGAGGTCGCGTCCAATATTCAATCGCTTTTTTGGCCGAAACTTCCGGAAATGGACGGTGGGAGCCATGTTTGGGCTGTGTCAGTGCCTGCAGGTTTTGTGGGTGGAGATTTATACGATATAATCCCTTTTGCCGACGGCAGTTGGCTGATTTACGTGGCAGATGTTTCTGACAAAGGTCTGCCTGCTGCCCTGGTTATGGTGGCACTATGGTCGAGAATTCGTAGTGAAGCACTTTTCCAGAACGAGGTGGACAAACTGCTTGAGACCGTAAACAATGCAATGTGTGACCTGATAGCCGAAGAGGGCTTTTTCGCCACGATAATAATAGGAAGATACTGGCCTGTGACCGGAAAAATACAGCTTGCGCGCGGAGGCCATTTGTACCCATTGTGGATTAGTGGAGATGGATTGAAAAATGTCCCAGAGTTGAAAGGACCAGCATTAGGTGTTACTTCATGGATTGAGTACGAAAAAAAAGAGATTACCTTGTCACTTGGCGAAGCAATCCTTTTTCTAACTGACGGTATTACTGAAGCAGAAAATGATCAGGCTGAGTTGTTTGGCCATCACCGCCTAATAGACAACATTCAACAAATAAACGGTC
>JBDREA010000114.1:0-6341 GCA_043820265.1 Candidatus Altarchaeota archaeon
ATGCCATCTCCATCAGTGTCGAGGTCACCCTCCCAGAAGTAGTGAGGGTTTTTGTCTACTGAGTCGATGACTCCGTCTCCGTCTGAGTCTATGTCGTAGGGGTCGGTTCCCATCAAAGCCTCCTCGAAATCCGATATTCCGTCGCCGTCTGAGTCCCTTTTTACTCCGAAAACAAGGATTTTGTTGTCTACGGCGAAGATGAGTTCGGATTTGTTGTCGTTGTTGAGGTCGGCTACGGCTATTGGAGTCGAATAAGCCCTGAGATTGTATTCCCACAGCACAGTCCCGTTAATCGGTTCTACAATGTAGAGTCTCTTGTCGTCTCCGTTGAAGATTATCTCTTTTCTGCCGTCTCCGTCCAAGTCGGCCAGAGTGGGTGGACCGTGTATTTTCAGTGTGCTCTGCCAGATAAGGGCTTGGTTGTCGTCGAGTAGCTGCAGAAACCCGGGTCTTCCGAATTCGATGTTTGCTGCAGTCACAACTTCGAGGTGTCCGTCGGCATCGACATCATCTACTGCGGGAGTGATCATCGCGGAACCGGGTATCACATCCATAATTCCATCGAAGTTCAGATCAAAAAAGAGGGAGTGTGAGCCGGTGTAGAGCAGGCTGAGTCCTTGTCTGTTTACATCATCTTCTTCTATGAATTTCCTTCTGCCGACAGGGAACATTATTACGTCCCCTACTGCTATATCGTTTAATCCGTCTTCGTCGATGTCTCCGATGACCGAGGTCGAATAGAGGATTGGTAGTCTGGTATCATAGGTCCACATGAGAGTTCCCTTGTTGTCTAAAAGATAGATCAGCCCCTCAGTTGTCGCAAACGCTATCTCAACAAGATTATCAGAGTCGACGTCCCCAGCAGCAGGGGAGGCGGAAACCCCGCCATCAGCCTTAAAGTTCCAGACGACGTCTCCAAAGGAATTAAGTGCATAAAGTGTCCCGGATTTTGTCCCAAAAACGATTTCCAGTATGGAATCGTTCTCTTCGCGGAACTGTTCTAGGTAAATTGTTTGTGCAAGCCTTAATCCCTTTTTATCTGCCTGTTCGACGACCTTCAGGTTCACGGTGATTGGAGGCCTTAGGATATCATCATCTGCTTCAAAGGCCCAGATAAGATTAAAATACCTGAAGTTGTCTATCTGTGAATTGACATCTGAGCTCCCCGAGTGCTGGAGGTCATGATGAAACATCGGCCAATCCTCTGCCTGCCCAGAAGAAGCAAAGACAACAAAAAGAAGAAATAGACTAACCCAGAAAGACTTCATAAGAAAAGATTGTCAAAAGGAAAATAAAAGCAGGAACTTATATATCAACTTCCTAAAAAATAAATTAAATGCAAAAACACAAGTCTCCAGCTGTCGCAGGGTTGGTAGACCTTCCCCAGATACTCGAAGTACAAAGAAAAGCGTATGGGAGGGAGTTCTCTCCAGGATCTCATGTATACGACATTGTTATGGGAGAGGGTATCGATGACATTAAGCGCCGGATAGAATCTCCTGACTCAAGAGTATATAAAAGTGTAGATAGCACTGGTGGAATCGTTTCGTCTCTTTCCTTCCTTTTAGACAGTGAAAAAAAGATAGCCTATGCATTCAGACTTTCATCAATTAAACAAGGTTCAGGAATGAGACTTGTCAAATCTTGCCTCCCAGAATTGGAAAGGGAAGGAATAAAAAAAATTTTCATCCATCCTCCACGTGATAGTCGTCAGCTGAGCGTATATAAGAGAATTGGTGCAAGAGACGCCACAGATGAGGAAAAGGGAGAATATGATAGGATTTTCTATCCCCGACTCCCCAAATCAAAGAAACCTATTCCAAAAAGGCAGGAAGTTGACCTCCTAGTATACGAGTTTCCAAAGCATAAGTTCGGTCCTCAATCCTAAATCCTGAAAAATCGAAACCAGAAAAACCAATGCATCATACAGGATTTACATTAGCTAAGACCTTTCCTGTTTTTCCTTTATCGCTGCTTGTGCTGCCGCTAACCTTGCGATTGGAACCCTGTAGGGACTGCAGCTGACATAGTCTAGTCCGACTTTGTGGCAGAACTCGATGCTTGACGGATCTCCCCCGTGTTCTCCGCATATTCCTACTTTGAGATCGCTTCGGGCAGAGCGTCCTCGTTCAAAGCCCATCTTCACCAATTGTCCGACTCCTTCTTGGTCGAGGGCTTGAAACGGATCACCAGATAAGATCCCTTTAGCTATATATTCCTTAATAAATTTTCCGGCGTCATCGCGACTGTAGCCAAACGTCATCTGGGTGAGATCGTTCGTCCCAAAGGAGAAAAACTCCGCTTCCACCGCAATCTTATCGGCTACGAGAGCTGCCCGGGGTATCTCAATCATCGTACCGACGTGATACTCGATTGTGACTCCCGATTCTTCCATCACCGATTTTGCAGCCTTATCGATCACTTTTTTCTGTGCAGCCAATTCGGCAACTGTCCCGACAAGTGGGACCATGATCTCGGCTTTGACCTCCTGGCCCTCTTTTTTAAGTTGAACTGCCGCCTCAATGATGGCTCTCGCCTGCATCTCGGTTATCTCAGGATAAGTGATTCCAAGCCTGCATCCCCTGTGACCGAGCATTGGATTGAACTCAGCTAAGCTCTCAACCTTTGCTTTTACCTGCTCGACTGAGATGCCCATCTCGTCTGCCATCTCTTTTTGGTTTTCGACTTCGTGGGGGACAAATTCGTGAAGAGGCGGATCCAAGAGCCGGATGGTCACACCCTTGCCCTTCATCACCTTGAAGAGTTCATAGAAATCCCCCCTTTGGATAGGCAAAAGCTTTTCTAAGGCCTTCTTTCTGCCTTCAAGGGTTTCGGCAAGGATCATCTCTCGTACAGCCTTTATCCTTTCACCCTCAAAGAACATGTGTTCGGTCCTGCAAAGGCCTATGCCTTCCGCTCCGAAGTTTAGGGCGACTTGCGCATCTCGGGGAGTGTCGGCATTGGTCCTCACACCAAGCCTCCTCTCCTTGTCTGCCCAACCCATGATCTTTCCGAAGTTACCAGTCATCTGGGGCTCGACTGTCGGGACTTCACCTAACATGACTTCGCCTGTGCTTCCATCAAGAGAAATCCAATCCCCCTCATGCACTGTCTTACCAAACACATCAAGTTTATTCTTCCCATAGTCTATCTCGATCTCTCCGCAGCCTGCTACACAGCATTTGCCCATCCCTCTTGCAACAACTGCTGCGTGACTCGTCATACCGCCTCTTGCCGTGAGAATACCTTGCGCCACGTTCATGCCGCCAATGTCCTCTGGTGATGTCTCGATTCGAACTAGAATGACTTTCTCCCCCTTCGAAGCCCAAGCTTCAGCGTCTTCGGCGTTGAATACGACTTTACCCGAGGCTGCGCCGGGAGAAGCGGGTAGTCCTTTTGCGATAACCTCTTTTTCTGCTTTAGGGTCGAATGTGGGATGCAATAATTGGTCTAGCTGAGGAGGCTGAATCCTTAGAAGAGCTGTTTGCTCATCGATTATTCCTTCTTCCACCATCTCGACCGCTATCCTAACGGCTGATGTCGCGGTCCTTTTTCCGGTCCGCGTCTGAAGCATCCAGAGTTTTCCGTGCTGTATCGTGAATTCCACGTCCTGCATGTCCTTGTAGTGTGCTTCGAGCTTTTGCTGGACTTCATCCAGTTCCCCGTAAACTTCAGGCATCACTTCTTCCAGAGTGGGTAGAACTTTTGAGGGATGACCTTCAGGCAGCGTTTCTCTGCCTGCCGCATTGACCTGTTGGGGCGTCCTGATTCCTGCGACCACATCCTCACCCTGGGCATCGATCAAGTATTCACCATAAAACCTGTCTTCCCCTGTAGCAGGGTCCCTTGTGAACGCGACTCCCGTGGCACAGTCTTCACCCATATTCCCATAAACCATGGCTTGGACGTTCACGGCCGTTCCCCATTCACCGGGGATATTATTTATCGCCCTGTATTTTACAGCTCTTGGGTTGTCCCAGCTTCCGAATACCGCGTTAATAGCCCCCCATAGCTGCTCCCAGGGGTCGGTGGGGAAATCGAGCTTCTTTTTATCATTGATTAATTTCTTGAATTTGACAACAAGTTCTTTCAGAGCGTCAACCGACAAGTCAGAGTCTTGTTTTACCCCCTCTTTCCCCTTTACCTCTTGGATGACTTCTTCGAACGGGTCTTCTTCTTGTTTTGACTCAGGCTTTAAGCCGAGCACGACGTCGCCGTACATCTGGACGAACCGCCTGTAGCTGTCCCAGGCAAACCTTTCGTTTCCCGTCTTTTTGATGATGCCCTTAAGTGTTTCCTCGTTTAATCCGAGGTTTAGGACAGTATCCATCATGCCTGGCATGGAGACCCTGGCTCCGCTTCGAACAGACACCAGCAAAGGATTGTCTTTATCGCCGAATTTTGAACCCATCACTGCCTCGACTTTCCCCATCGCCGCCTTTACTTCCCGTCCAACGGATTCGGGGTATTTGCCCCCCTGTTCTGAGTAAACCTTGCACATGTCGGTGCTTATTGTAAAACCAGCAGGAACTGGGACGCCCATCCTGGCCATCTCGGCCAGGTTGGCCCCTTTTCCCCCGAGGAGGTTCTTCATCTGCGCGTTTCCTTCAGCTAATCCTTTCCCAAACGAATACACAAATTTTTTTGTCTTACCGGCCATTTTTCCAACTTTGAGTTTCAGCCCTCTTTTATCTGGATTATCGCGCGCTGACCCATTGCCTCCATGTATATCACTTCTCTTCCGGCATCCATCTTGTCTTTGAATTCATCAGGCACTGGAAGCTCCAAAGTCTCATATGAAGTCATATCCATTAGCTGCACGTTTCCGCCGACGACGTTCAATACTTGAGCCTCCTTTTTTTCTATTATCGGCACGTCGACTTTGTCTGAGACTGGTTTCATGAGATTGCGTTTTTGGCCGTCGAATATCCCGACTGCATCTACTCTGCTTCGGGCGCCTCCGTGCTTTCCGGGCTTGCTGTGCGTCATCCCGATTATCTTACAGGGTGAGCCGTCGATGATTATGTATCTGCCAACTTTCAGGGTCCTAAGTTCAACAATCTGTTTGTCCATTTTTTCCTCCAACAAGAATACTCATTTAGTTATTCTTGGTATAAAAAGCGCTCTTCGGAGTTCCTCGATTTAATAATCTATCGCATAAATTGTTCCCTTATGGGTTTGTTTGACTTTCTTTTTGGTTCGAGCAAAGGAGCTGAGAATCAATCAAGGCAGAAAGAGGGAATTTTACTGGAATTTTCAGACATCCCATTATGGGTCAACAATGAAGCAGGAAAAGAAAAAAAGGACCTTATGGATGAAGGGGAACTGATTTCTGCGAATATAATAAATTCAGCAGAGGAAGTTTATTCTATTCTGAAAAAATTGGAGAAGGAACCTATTCCAAAGACGATTCACAAAAAAATATATAAGATCCTGAAAACGACAAAACCAGAATACGTTAAATCGATGTTTGAAGCATTAACCCCTCTAGTGGATTTCAACCTGACAGATCCAGATACCTTACTAAGTTATCATGAACAGACTTCTTCCGCCCTCCAAAAGACGGCAAAACTGGCATTCGGGCCTGGAAGATATATCCCAGCTGCATTTGGGGAACAATCAAATCAGATACAGTTGCGTTTGAAGGATGCAATGGACGACTCCAACAAACTAGCTAAGCTCCTAAAATCAAACAGGAAGTTGACAGCAGAAACAAAAATCAGAAAGGAAGTTGAGCTCGTAGAAGGATTGATTAACCAATTGGAAAAAACCCGGGAAAACGAGAAGAACAACCATGAAAAGATAAAACAAAATGACAAGTTGATAGCTTCGGTGAAAAAGGAGATAAAATCCCTAGATCAAAGCGATGAGATTCGCATCCAAAAAAAATCCGAGGTTGAACTGTCAGAATTAAATGAAGAACTCGATCTTCTGGAAAACGAGGTAATGAACCTATTGAATTCAATAAAGAGATTTGTGCGAAAACTCGAAAAAAGCCAGGAGAGCAATCCAGGTTTGCTCGCAGGAGTTGTGAATGCTCAATTAAACCGAAAATTTCTCGACTCGCCTGTGGATTTGCTCACATCGCCTGAAGGGGAACGGATAGATGAAATCCTCACGGATTATCGATCAGTCCTATCCGGGGGCAAGCTCTCTTTATCCGGAAAAGAAACTAAAAAGATCCTTTCAAAGATTGATGCCGCATCAAAGAGTTCACTTCCCGGAAAACGAGCTAGAATCCTGCAATTGAGAGTAGAAATCGATGAGTTAAAAGAAAAGATCAAGGGATTAAGGATAAAAAAGAAAAAGGATGGACTCGAAGAAAAAATCGAAGAGTACAT
>JBDREA010000115.1:0-6247 GCA_043820265.1 Candidatus Altarchaeota archaeon
GCCCTGGAGGACTATCGAGGAGAATATCAAGCTCTCACTTGAGATCAAAAAGAAGACCACAGATGCAAATATCATGAAGAGGATGCTTTCCCTTGTGGGTTTGGAGTATTTCAGGGAGAGATATCCGTTTGAGCTCTCAGGCGGCATGCAGCAGAGGGTCAGCCTAGCAAGAGCGCTTATCGACAGGCCAGAGCTACTATTAATGGATGAGCCCTTTGGTGCACTAGACGAGATAACCAGAAACGCCCTGAATCTGGAGATCTTACGTATCTGGGAGCAGAATCCCCTGACCATAGTATTCGTCACCCATTCGATAGCCGAAGCAGTATTCACCTCAAACAGGGTTGTCGTATTGACAGAGAGACCAGGAAAGGTAAAAGAGGTCATAGATATTGATCTACCGACCCCCAAGAGCGTTGACGTCAAGGAAAGCCCCGAATTCCAGGAGTACATAAGATGCATAAGGAAGGTACTAGGAAGATAGATCTTATCGCGCCTGCGGTGATGTTTGCGTTGTTTGTTATCAGCTGGGAGTCTATAGATTTCGTCTTGGAGATAAGGGAGGTCATTTTGCCTAATCCGCACGAGATCCTCTCATCGATGGTTGGAAACTTCCCGCTCCTATTAGAGGACACATCTATTACTCTGGTTGAATCTGTCCTAGGATTCCTAATCGGATCACTAACAGGGATTTTTCTTGCAAGCTTATTCTTTTTTTCATCGCTGATGCATAGGAGCCTTTATCCTTATGCGATAGCCTTGAAGGCAACGCCTTTGTACGCCATCGCACCCATCCTTGTCATCTGGTTCGGCTCCGATATGAGCTCAAAGATCGTGATGTCCGCCCTTGTCTCGTTCTTTCCCGTGCTCGTCAACACTTACAAAGGATTCATGTCAGTGTCCCCTGAGGGACTCGACCTCTTTCGGTCCTTCGGGGCTTCGAGCTGGCAGGTGTTTCTTAAACTGCACTTCCCCAACTCGCTCCCCTATATTTTCCCGTCGCTTAAGATAGCATCCACACTGGCTGTCGTCGGTGCAACGATCGCAGAGTTCACTGGGTCATCTCGCGGGATAGGCCACCTCATAGTCAACTCGTCCTATTACCTCGATACAAGTCTCATGTTTGCTGCGATCACAATGATTTCTCTAGGGGGTATCCTTTTCTATTATGCGATCGAGTACTTCGAAAACAAGATAGTCGTCTGGCAAAAAAACGAATACTAAACGGAAGATTACCCAAGAAACCTGAAAAACACAAAAAACAATGGATTTATATCGATAAACTTCCCCTAGAATATATAACGATGGCAACACTTTAACCGGCCGATGCCTGAAGGGGAAGGCTACAAGCCTGCGGGCATTAGATCCGATCTTCCCATTCTCGGATCAGATTGGGGGATATTAACCCACGCAACAGCTACAAACAAATAGAATAATTAACAGAAATCTTCTACACGATCTTCGCACTTCTCAGCCAGTCTAGATCTGATATGTATAATTGTCTTATATCTTTTAGTCCTAGTGCGAGTGATACTACTCGGTCTAGTCCTAGTCCCCAGGCGAGGACGGGACAATCGAATCCTAGGAGGGGTTTCACGACTTCGGGTCTGAAGATCCCTGATCCTCCAAGCTCTATCCACTCCTTTCGTTCCTCGAAGTATACTTCGGGTTCGACGCTCATCTCGGTGTAGGGGAAGTAGGCTGGCCTGAATCGTACTTTTTTGAATCCCATGGCATTGTAGAATTTCTCAAGTATGCCCAGAAGATGTCTGAAGTTAACTGAGGGATCCACTACAATCCCTTCGACCTGAAAGAATTCCGGCAGATGTTTATAGTCCACGGCTTCGTTTCGGAATGCTTTCCCAATACAAAAAACCTTTGCCGGAAGATCCTCTTTTTTTAGGCTTGAAAGATACCTTGCTGTAACCGAAGTAGTATGGGTTCGCATCAAGGTTTTTTTTGCGGTTTCCTCGCTCCACTTGTACCTCCAGCCGGTGGAGCCTGTATCCCAGCCGGTTTCATGGGTCTTTTTGACTTTGTCTTTTAGTTCATCGAATTTTTCTATATTGATTTTTTTTGGGTTCTTCAGATAGAATGTGTCGTGCATATCTCTTGCAGGATGGTCTTGGGGCTGGAATAATGCATCGAAGTTCCAGAACGCGGATTCAACCAAAGGTCCCTCGATTTCGGCGAAACCCATCGAGATGAATACGTCCCTGACCTTTTGGATCATCCGTTTCAGGGGGTGAAATTTTGCTGCGGGAACCGCCTCCACATAAGTTGAGACGTCGTATGATCTGAAATTAGCTTCCTTCCAGGAACCGGATTTTATCATCTCGGGGGTCAACTGGCTTATTCCTCCGTCTTCTTTGAGGCTGGACGCTGCTTTTTTCCCTTCGGCTGTAGGTGAAAAAATGATGTCTTTTTTCTCCTTGATCTTTACAACCGATTTTCGGCTTTTAAGAAACGCAAGACCTTGACCAAGTCTTTCGTCGAGGTCGCTTGCAGTTAATTGGCCTTTTTCCCCTAGGGACTCAAGTAGTTCTTCGTCTGCAGTCTTCAGGTCGTTTAGGATTGTAACCTTTCCGTCATTCAATGCACCCTGGCCTTTTTTCCTCAGCCAACCAACTGCGATGCCGAATTTTTTATCTCCCAGTTTCTTTTTTACTTCAACAATGGGTGCTTCTTTTCCGACAAGCTTAATGAGCTGCCGTTCAGGTAATCCCTGCTTCAGATACTGCTTTCCCTCATCGTCCAGGCTCACGATCTCTCTGGTTTTTTCTTCTACTTCGATGAGTTTCTTCGTTCTAAGCCAACTTGTAGCGCGCATTACCGCATCTAATGGGATGCCTGCTTTTTGGGCCAAATCCTCTGGGCTAGTCTTTGCCTTCAAAGCCTTTAAGACCTTCACTTCATGGGGGTGGAAATCCATTGTAAGAGATTATGGCGACAAAATTAAAAAGAAATTTTCTTAGAATCTTACGTAACTTTGCATTTTTTTGTATCTGGATTCAATGCTTTCCTTTGACGCATCCTTTAGGCAATCGATTCCGAAATCCCCCACCGTAAAGCTTGCGACCACCGTTCCGGTTACGATCGCCTTTTTGAGTTCGGATTGTTCTAGGGTATTCTTGTTTGCAAGATATCCTGTTAATCCTCCTCCAAAGCTGTCTCCTGCCCCCGTTGGATCGACGATATAGTCTAGCGGGTAGGCGGGGGTGCAAAAAATTCCTTCCTCTGTGAACAGGATTGCTCCGTGTTCTCCTTTTTTTATTATTACCCTCTTTATTCCCTGCTCTAGAAGGATTTTTCCCGCAGCGATAAGATTTGATGTCTTGCAGTACTGTTTTGCTTCTCCCTCGTTTAGGACGATCATGTCTACGCTGTGAAAGACTTCCGATAGTGTTTGACGGTTGGATTTTATCCAGTAATCCATGGTGTCGCAGATACTGTGTTTTGGTTTCGTCTTTTTTAATGTCTCGATCTGGATTTCCGGGTCGGTGTTTCCAAGAAACAGGTATTCGCAGCCGACGTAGCTTTTAGGTATCTGGGGTTTGAAATTCTCAAGGACGTTCAACTCTGTTTTTTGTGTCTGGGCCTGGTTCATGTCTCCTTCGTATAGGCCGTCCCAGTGGAAGGTTTTTCCCTTGGTAATCTCCAGTCCTTTGATGTCTACGCCAAATGATTCGAGTTCAGTGAGGTATTTTTCTGTGAAGTCTTCGCCTACGACTGCAACAATCCCGCAGGATGCAAAGAGCCGGCAGGCCAGAGAAAAATAGGTGGCTGATCCGCCAAGTATGTATTCTTTCCTTCCGTGCGGAGTTTGTATCGAATCAAACGCTACTGTGCCTAACACTACTACCTGCATGTAGCGAATATTGAATTTTGAAAATAAAAAGAAAACGGGGTTGTATAGGAAAGGATATTTTTATTAGGGGGGGTAAACCCTTAATTTTCCTTTGCTTCAGCTAGCATTCCTTCTTTTCCTTTTCTCGGGTAGACGTATAGTCTTTCCGCGTTTTTTGCGGTGTCTTTTAGGACTACTGAGATGTAGGGTCCGAATGTTCCCTGGTTGAGCCACGCCGATCCTACGAAGTTTCCCCCGGCTTTTACGTTGAAGTCCGGTCTCTTGTCTGCGTTCTGCTTTTCGTCTGCTTCTTCCTTCATTTCTTCCTTTAATGCATTTGCCATATTCATCACCTATAAGAATACTATAAAACTATAAAGAAGTTTAAGTATTTAAAAGGGTAGGTTTTTTGAAATCCTAGAAACAAAATCTCAGAGCTTCACTCGGTCTATCTGGTAGTAGGTGACGTCTCCTTCTTCGTCGACTACTGCCTAGATCATGAGTTTGTTGACATTGGTTGCGAGCCTCACTGCGCGTGCGAGCTCAGGTATGCTGCAGCTGTATTCTTCGGGCACTACGTGGACGAGCTTTTTGCTGTGGCTTTTTCCGACTGTTTCGCCTCGTTCGTAGGTTCTGAAGTCGGTCCCGAATTTGAGGCCTGTTCTCACGACCAGACCCCGGTTTCTGAGGTCTGCGTATACCTTGTATTTGTTGTAGAATTCATCCTCCTTTTCGGCTCCCATCTTTAGTAGGTCATCGAAGGTTAATGCAGTTTTTCCTTTCACGACGTCAAGAGCTTTAGTATCAACTAAATAGATGGCTTCAATAAACGACAGCTCCAGTCTTGATTCTTCTTCTTCGCCGAAGCCTCGCTCCTTGAGTAGGCTTTTTGAGGCCGAATCCCCGACCAAGACCTTGGTGCCAGATAAGATTCCAACAGACATTGTGCATACAAAAAGGAGGTCTATAATAAAAAAGAAAAATCTTAGTCTAGGTCGATAATCTCAGCCACGAGTTTTCTGCACCTTTGGTTCCAAAGCTGGGTTTGGGTTTTGAGGATTTCGTCGCATAAATTCTCGTCTCTTGCTACTGCTGCCTGGCATGCGTATTGCTTGTAGAGTAACTCTCTTCCTCCGATGCCTGGGAGGTTAAAGCAGAGTTCCTCGTTTTTTGTTGCCGCCGCCACGTGAGCATAGCATCTGAATTCGTTGAAATCTGTTTTAACGGGTTTACAGATGGATTTGTCGGTTTGGAGCCGGGCCGAGATAATAATGCACTCCTCAAACAACAAATTGTCTTCGATTATGTTTGCACAAAAGTTTTCATCTGCTGTCCTTTTAGTCAACTCCAGAAAGCAGCGGTTTGTGAGGTTTTGGTCGTCCTCAATGAGATAACATAGTTGAGCCGACTTCGAATTTTTCGTCAATTCAAAAAAACACTGGTTTCTGATTTCTGCAGAAGTAATGTTTTCGCATATCTCAGTTTGGAGTTTCTTTACAGCAGTCGCAAGAAGGCATTCGTTTCTCCTTTTATCTGAGTTTAGCAAACTACATGTTCTTTCTTCTCCACCACCTAAGAGTGCATTTAAGACGCAGTCGTCCCGGCTTTCGTTTTCCAAGATAAGGTCACAAATGCTTGGGTTGGTGAGGTTTTTTGCGAGATCCTTCAGGCATTCTATCCTAACCGAATCAACAAGGATATTGTTGCAAAGATTTAGGTTTTTTTCTTCGAACGCGAGTTTTCTGAGGATGTTTACATCAACTATTGTCGTAGTCGCATTATCAAACGGCTCTAAGGTGGAAGTTTCAAATAGGCCTATCGAAGTAAATGTGAAAATTGTCGTGGAAGATGAAGTGGGAAGAGTTGTCTTTCTCGGGGGAGGAGAATCTAGTAAGCATCCTGAAACCGAAAGCAAGATGAAGAGTATCACCAGGGATTTGAATCCTTTCATTTCAAAGGTCTTGGGGATTTATTCCAATCGCCAGGATACTACAGGTTAGAAGTGTTTCTATCCCGGCTTCTTTGAGCTTTTTTGCCAATTCAGCAGATTCCGAGCCTGGATTCAGGTAAACCCTCCTGATTTTCCTTTGGATAACATCGTCTGCTATCCCTAGGCCAATGGCGGGATTCACATAAAATGAAACTGAATCAATATGTTCCGGGACGTCAAGAACGGAGGGATGACAGGGTATTCCCTCAACTTCTTTTTCCTTTGGATTAACTGGAAAAACTCGATATCCCTTTGAGACATACGCACGAACTGCTTTGTTGGAAAACCTCTTCCTATCCTTCGATGCCCCGACTATCGCGATGCTCTCCATCGAATCTAGAAGGACTTTTTCTCCGGCGGAATCTTAAAACCTTTTGAGCTCAGATCCAAAGTTTTCGGGCTCAACGTGT
>JBDREA010000116.1:0-2380 GCA_043820265.1 Candidatus Altarchaeota archaeon
CGGGTGTGGAGGACCTGCAGAGGCTCGGCGCCCTCCGGGTGCAGTGCGGGGTTGAACGCTTGCGATAGGAAATGCGGCCGATTGACACGGCCCAAAAAAACCAGGGTCGGACTCCAATTACGAAGCAACTCCGTGCCCTGCTGATCGAGTCCGCGCCTAACAAACGCTTGCAGGCGCGCCCGGAAGCCGGAGCGCAGCGTTATACTCACTTCCATCCCGTAATCTTTAATTCCTTAATATGATTCCTACTATTGACTTGTAGGTGAACTTTTCATTTCTCTCGGTTTCTAGATTTTAAAAAAACCAGCCAGAGGAAATTCCCTTTAGTAATTTCTGTAATCCGCACTTCCTAAAATTCAAAAAAAGGTGTATGTTTCAAACAATAATGGAAGATTGGTAATTTCCAATCCCCAAAAATCGGCTGTAATGAAGTTCTAATTTATAGAGAATGAATGTGGAGACTAAATACCTAAGGATGATCCAAGGGATGAAGCGAAGCGGACGAAGGGATTGGACAGTCTATATCCTCCGCTGCGGGGATGGGTCGCTCTACACAGGGATAGCAAAAGATGTGCAGGCTCGGGTCAAGCAACATAGTGAGGGCCGGGGAGCAACCTACACCCGAACTCGCCTGCCCGTCAAACTGTTATATCAACAAGAAAGATTGACGCATTCCCAAGCTCTAATTCGAGAAGCACAGATAAAAGCGATGCCTCGGTCCAAGAAAGAGGGAATCATCTTTAATGAACAGTTTGCCTAACTATTCATTTCGGCCGTCGCAGGCCTTTGGCCCACGTGGATGAATTCTCTCGTCGGCTTAACAGGGATGTTTATGAAGGTACACAAAGACAGAACTAACGACGCAGCGACACCCTCGCAGCGAGAAGACGAGGGAGAACGGGAAAAGGAGGGACGCAATAGGGGACAAGGGTGGTAAGAACGATAAGGCAAAGGGTCAGAAACAGAATGCCGAAAAACAGAAACAAAAATCACAAAACAAGCTTGATAAGCAGCCAAAAAGAAAGCCTTGATAGAAATCACGATGCGAATATCTGACAACAGCTTTACCCTGAGGGAGGGTGATCGGGTAAGCCTCGATGTTGCTGCCAGCCTCAAAAGTCCAATTGCGGAGAAGGTTCGCAAGCTGCAAGACCTGAACTTCATTTTGCGTTTAAAAACCTCCCATCTCAGGGGGACTTTTTATATTGCCTTCATCTAAGACTTGAAGATACCACTTCTCACTTTCTTTACGGGCGGGTACTGTAATATAAAAAAGAACAACACTTAAATCACGAAGAGATTCAGGAGGGGATGCATGCAGACCTGCTTTGGCCTATTTTTTTTGACACAAAAAAGGCATCTTCATATAATCAGGCGCATGACAATAAGTGCTTCGCAAGCATGCATGTTTGGCGGTGAGAAGGAAACAGAGTACATTAGCGGTATATAAAACACCAAGGAGGAAACCGGTATGGCAAAATCCCGAGATGCACAAAAATCCGAGAAGAAAAAACCAACGAAAACAGCACAAGAGAAGAAGAAGGCAAAACAGGAAAAGAAAAAAGGCAAATCAGATTTTTTGTCTTCTTACATTTAATAAAAAGATCAAGTAGTTGGAAGGGTAGCACTTTTTTTCTTCTTGTTTCTTGACCCGCTACCATTCATCTTTTATTTTGCTCTCTTTCGATCAATAATCCTCATTTATTATGAATACCCACCACTCAACAGGTATAGGTGAACTTTTCATTTCTCTCGGTTTCTAGATTTAAAAAATCAGCCAGAGGAAATTCCATTTAGTACTTCCTGTAACTTTCTATTCATTGAATCTAGAAAAAGGTGTATATTACAACCGCAAATTGATAAGGAACTGCATCCCCTATGCCAGCACTAGTGACGAATGAGGCAACCGAGCACTGCCTTCGTGAGTGCCTGAAATCTGAGGATTACAATCTCAGCCCATCTAAAGCCTGTGGACAGACGGGTGTCGACATTCTTGCGAGCAGAGGCAAAGAAACGATTCATATCGAGGTTATAGGCTTTAAAGAGAGTCCACCGGCACGTTCGAAGGACTTCTACGAGGCATTCTTTCGCGCAATGTCGCGGATAGGATCAGGTGCAAAATGTTGTGCGATAGCCCTGCCAAATCGGTTTGAGCACGGGGGAATAAGGGGACGTTGTTGACTAAATTGAATTACTTATTTCCCTAACCAACATCTTGGAAACCGCTGAAGTAGAAACACCCAACTGCCGCGCCACCTCAGCCAAGGAAAGCCCAAAATCCTTCACCAATTGCCTGGCTATTCTTAACCGCACCATCGACAACTTTCCCCGACGACTCCCCCTCCGAAGTTCCTCTTCTCCAATCCCTTCCTCCTTACAA
>JBDREA010000117.1:0-46701 GCA_043820265.1 Candidatus Altarchaeota archaeon
CCTCTATGCGGCGGTTCCAAAGGCCCCGCGAAGCGGGGTGCGCCGCCGCATAGAGGACTATTAGAAACAAAACAAATTACGGTCGACTTTCATCTGCGATGCAAAGCATCGCAGTATTCAGCCGACAAAATTTGATAAAAACCAGAAAAGAGCTCTCGGCCCCCGTATAATTCTGCTTTTCCCGCCTTCAATTTCGAATTTAAGTTTAGCCTTCCTAAGAATATTCTGAAGGAGAGATGTCTAAGTCCGTGGTTAAAGATGGGGTTCGTAGTAGGCTGGTAAAAGGTACTGAAATAGATGGTGGTCTTCCTGAGCTGAAGCCCGCATATCGATATGAGTTTTTAGCGCCCGTCTCAGGTGACGTTGTGTGGTTGAATGGCAAACAATTCCCCGAAATGCCCTTGACTGGTTGGATAAAAAAACCTAGAGGATTGTCTTTGGGTAGAGGAATTAAGTGGCTGAAGAATTCGAAGTTTGGGCAAAACCTTGCTGAACTCAGCAAATCATTTTCTAGATTCGTTGTACCTCCCGAGGCCGCAAAACAGCTGGATGAAAGCTTGTTAGCTGTAGATAGTCTATGGTTTCATGGACGAAGTGGCTATGTCCCTATGGAATTCAGAGATATATTTGGAAACGACTACCATGACCTCGGATTCAAGAGTGTTGGATTGATGGAAGTAGAACGTGGACCACATGATGGTGCCACTTACTCAGCTACAGAAATTTCTGGTGGGTTTGATGATGATTGAATGACTAAGGTATTCCCCCTTGGCATAGCGATAGCTGGTATTGGTAAATTAGTGAATCATAGGGATAGTGAGACTTGGGGCTTATCGTCTTTTAAAACTGCTCGGAAAGGAGCAAGGATTTCTCAGTTTCTCCTGAAAAAGGGTGTTAGAGTCACACCGACTATCGCAATTGTTCGACTCAACCAATTCCGAGATAAGAAAGGCGAAAAGGTGGAGGTATCGGATCTCATTAAAGATGGTGTTCTCAATAGGAGATGGAAGAAGCCAGTGGCGATGATCAGGGCTTTTCGCACACCGTTTCGAGTTCGAGACCTCTATGAGGAGAAGTTTAAGGATCTTGATCCTACCAAACAGCGAGAGCTCTTAGATCCAATCCTTACGCGGTTAAACGATGAGCTAGGTATAAAACTAACTACTAAAGAAGAGTATTATGATTGGTTTAAGCAAACATATGAAAACCAACTAAAGAAAATGCATGAATTAGGCGTAGTTCATGGTAGAATAACCTTAAACAACTTAACCCTAGCCTGCGAGTTCACTGACTTCGATGACTCATGGAGAATACGAGGAATCCCAAAAAGATTTAAATCAAAATTTGCTTTGAGAAGCGACAACAAACACACCAAAGAAGTCATTCCTGAGGGAGATGTCATGAGCGTAATCGACAGCTTAAAAGAATACCTTGGAATCGAAGAAAAACCACCTCAAGGAGGATAGCTCAGAAAAAAAATATCTTAATCAGTCCCCGTACAACTCTGCTTTTCCGAGTATGTTTTGTATTTCCGGCATTAGGTTTAATCCGATTATTCTTCCGAGTCCGCCTTGGGCGCAGTTTCGTTCTCCGAATTCTTTGTTTTGGTCTACTCTTACTCCGACTCCGCTCATGAGAAGAGGTGTCGGATCGCCGCTGTGGTCTTTGAGTGCGCAGGGAGTAGAGTGGTCTCCTGTCACAATGATCAATGTGTCTTTTCGTTCCACTAATTTTGCCGCTGCTTTGTCGACTTTTTCGATGAACTCTTTTTTTCCGTTGAAGTCTCCGTCGTGGGAATAGTCGTCTGTTCCCTTGATGTGAAGGAATACGAAATCGTATTTTTCGAGAGCAACGAGTGTGGCTGCGAACTTTGCGTCGACGTCTGTGTTGGCTTTTCCGGTTGCGCCCTTGACGTCGATGAGATCGAACCCCAGAAGCCGGGCTACTCCCTTGTACAATCCCCCGCCTGCGATGCATGCTGCTTTGAATCCCCAACGCTCCTCAAAGGTGGGGATTTCAGCAACGTATCCTGCGCCGCGAACGAGGATGAAGTTGGCGGCCGGTTTATTCTCTTTTAGCCGTTTCTTGTTTAGTTCGTGATCTGCGAACAATTCATGTGTTTGGAGCAGGAACGCATTAAGTGCTCTGGCTGTTTTAGCAGCTTCGGGTGAATTGTCTTCAGGTTTCACCTGATGCACTCTCTCATCGACTTTGTGGGGATCAGCATCCGTGATGTTGGAAGATAATCCTACTCCCCGCATGATTATGCCCATGCGGTGTCCTGTCCCCGCCTTGACCCGGAATTCAACGTCCTCGATTTTTATTCCGTCAACCAATTTGGCGAAAGGAGATGTGTCGTCAATCCTGCCCGCCCTTCTGTCGACAACTTTCAAATCTTCGTCGACTGTTCCCATGTTCCCGCGGAACGCGATGTCGCCGGGCTGAAAATCCATTCCAATCCCTGCGACCTCGAAGGCGCCTCTCCCGTGATAGTGCTCCTTTGGGTCGTATCCAAGAATCGCCATATGGCTTGTATCGGAGCCGGGGCGTACACCGAATCCGCAGGCATTCATGGTGCCAGTGATTCCAGAAGCGACGAGTTTGTCTAAGTTTTTGGTTTCGGCTTTTTCCAGAGGCGTGAGTCCCCCGAATTCAGCAATCGGGCGGTCTCCGAGTCCGTCCAAGATCATCAACACGACTTTCGATGTCATTTCCTTTACCTATGGGAAGACAATAAAAAATGATGAGGGATTTCTGACATAGACAGTTTCATTAAAATATTAAGCCTACTATATCAGGTACAATGGAAAATTGTGTGAGGTTTTTTATTTTTTTAGTAGTCCTTCTTGCACCTTCAATCCTCGTTAGTGCTGCAACCTGTGGCGGAGCCACCCCCTGCAACTGCACCGATACGGTGGTGGAAAGCTACAACCTCTCAGAGAGCCTTAATTGCAGTTTCGCTGGATTCACGATAGGTGCAGACAATCTGATCCTTGATTGCTTCGGATTTGGTTTGACGGGAAACAATATTGAATTCGGGATGCAGATCCTAAACCAAAGTAATGTGACTGTTAGAAACTGCACATTAACAAACTTTGAAAATGGGATCTATGTCTCAGGATCATCTAATGTCACCTTAGAGAACAACTCGTTTTTCAATAACACGCGCGATGGGGTAAGCCTCGCATCCTCTGCTTCCAACAATTCTTTTTGGGAGAACATCGCAAGTTTCAACGGCAGGAACGGGATAGACCTTTATAATTCCACTTTCAACGACCTCGTAAACAACACCTGTGACTTCAACGGCAGATACGGACTGTATCTCAACGAAACCAGCACCAATAATACAATAACGGAAAACCAGTTTTGCTCAAACAACCAGGACGATGGAGGTTACACAGACATCTTTGACGGTGATTCAAATACAGGGGACCTCAACACCTGCAACACCACAACGAATTGGAACGATACAGGAACAACAGGTTGCACGGATTCCTGCAGCGCACCGACGACGACAACGACTACAACAACGACCACCACAACTACTACAACCACGACCACAACTTCGACTACGACAACGACGACCACAACCACTTCAACTACATCTACTACAGCACCTGCCTCAACCACATCAACTTCGACAACGACATCTTCATCAACTACAACCAGTTCTTCGACGTCTACAATCTTGGTTTGCCCGGCTAACCACTCCTGCCATAACCTCTTTTCAGGCTGGACTTTGATCGCAGTAAGTATTATTCCTTAAAAAATAGAGATGTGGGCCCGCCGCGATTCGAACACGGGTCATCAGGTCCGAAGCCCGATAGGATATCCAAGCTACCCCACAGGCCCACACGTATACGAGAATAATCTATGGGGAGGAAGGAATTTATAATAGCCAACTTACGAAATCTCGGTTTTTATGTTTGTCCTTCCCTTATTTTTGTAGTGTTTGTTATGCCTGTTACAAGAATACGATCTAAAGAAGCTCTCACAGCAATTCCCAAAGATATAAGGGACCAGGGAGATATTTTAAAACAACCTGGACTGCCTCCAGTACTAACAAATATTCCAAAAAAGGATCCCCTCAGAATTTCTGAATCTGAAGCGAGTAGGGTTAGAGAGATTATCGAAGAATCGCTTAATCCGGAATCGAGAATCGAGAAATATATTCTTGATAAGATTAAAGCCGATCCTAAGAGAGCTGAAAAATGGATTATGCGGATGCCAGTGGAGAAGTATATAGCTGGCGCAACCATTAAGGAAGGAGTTGAAGCGGTTCAGGCCTTGAATAACCAGGGAGTTCGTGGCTTAATGGACCGTCTTGGAGAATTTATTGATACGCCAGAACAAGCAAAAGAATCGGTGACAAAGTACAAAGGCGACATTGACGAGATAGCAAAAAATGGTTTGAATTCAGCTGTCTCCTTTAAACTTTCTATGATGGGGATGGGTTTAAAACGAGACGGGGATCTGGAGGGTTTAGATGACTCGTTTTGTTTCGACAATGTGAAGGAAGTCCTCGACCATGCCAAAAAGATGGGGGTGAAGGTCGAATTTGATATGGAAAACAGCCCCTTCTACAAACGCACAGTAGATATGGTTAAGAAATTCCAAGGAGAGGGATACAAGGATTTGGCTGCTGCGTTGCAAGCAAATATTAAAGATTCACCTAACCAATTCGAAGAAATCCTTTCACGTGGGATTAAGATTAGGTGGGTTCGCGGGGTATACCGAGAAACAGATAAAAGCATCGCACACACAGAGCCAGATGATATAAGAAAAGCTCAGAAGGAGGGGATAACAAAACTTTTAGAGCTTGCAGTAAAGCACAAGGATAAGGGAGCCAAGGTCGCTATTGCAACTCATAAAAAGGACATGGTGAATTTTGCACTGGAAGAATGTGAGAGACTAGGAATAAAACCAGATGATGGTATTGTTGAATTCCAATTCTTGCGCGGATTCGGAGGGAGATTAAAAAGGAAAACCGTCCGACTCGGCTGGGAGACGTCAGAGTATACTCCGCAGGGAGAAGATCTTATACCATATTATGCTAGAAGAATTGTTGAGGAGTTGAGGAACATCGCTGCTCTTCCAAAGATTAAGGCCCTCAAAGAAGTAGGTAGACTGGGGCTAACAATCTTTGAGAAACCAGCAAGGTTGTCTTCGAAATCTATATTTCGTCCGATGCATGAAAGTGAGGTCTCTGATGGATTGGAGATTCCCCAGAAGACGGTGGATGCAAACCTCGAAGCCGTACGTAGGTTAGAGGCAATGTATGGAAAAGACAAAATCGAGACACTTCTTCCAAATACGGAATTGAGGGCAACTGCTGGTTCAACCCTTGAAGAGATAATCGATTTGGCAGCCGAACCAGACAGAAAAGTGATTGTTGAGAAATCATTACCTGACCTATATCGGAGCTTAGGAGAAAGGGAGATCGACATCAATAGGGAGACTCTTGAAAAAGTTAGAATCGAAGTCAAGGATCATCCATGGGTTTTAAAGGCTGCAGCAGTCGATGACATAAGAAGAAAAAGAAAGATACGTGCTGATTGAAAAAAAAAGATTTCTATCTCAAATCATAAGCTGACATACAGGCTTATCAGGTTCCATCCGGTTTCTAAGTTTAGGTCCAGATCAAGTATTCCGAGTCCTCCTCCGAGCGTGAATGTGCTGAGCTGTGTGACTTCCGCCCAGAGGTAGTTTTCTTCTGTGTTTATCCCGTTTGAGTTTACTATTGGGTGTGTTTCGTTTAGAAGCTGCCATTCGGATACTGTCGTGTTGTATCTGTAGATTCCGAGGTCTGATTCGGCGAGCCCGGATGATGCGAGTTCGGCGTCTGTGTAGTAGAATTTTATGAGTACTGAGTCTAGTGCATCTGTCAGTTCGGAATCCATCTCGATTGTGATGAATTTGCCTAGACCTAAGAGTGTATAGTTTCCTGTTGTGTCGTTTCCGGATACTGTGACCGTGACGTTTGCGTTTGAGACGTTTGCGTGCGTTGTAATTTCTAGGACAGTATCTGTACCAGATGAATAAACGATTTTAGTTGAACCATTTGTCGTATTTGTAGTTGTGGTCACTGTGATGTTTTCGACTACTTCAAAGCTCGCAGTCTCGGTTGCGTTAATGTTTCCGAAGGTGTCGTTTGCCACTATCCTGACAGTGTAGTTTCCGATCTGATCTGTACTTGTGAAATACCCCGTATATGTAGGTGAAGAACTTGACATACCTACCAATTCATTTGATGCATCAGGCATGCTAACGTTTGCTCTAACAGTTGATACTTCGGAGTCGAGGTCTGTTACTGAAGCTGAGATTGAGACTGGGACTCCGTTTACTATAGGATTGGGACTTACTTGCAATGCATAAACTTGGGGGGGTACATCATCGATTAACCAGCCAAAGTAGTCTTCGAATGGGTGGTGGTCCATCACCCATGATAATCCGCTTACGTTGAATGGTTGGCTTCCGTTTGATGGATTTCCGGTAACTGAATGATTATCGTAGTAATTGCCACCGATTGATGCGCTCAGGTTCCAATGGTTGCCTACACCGTCGAATGCATGGGTTGTTGTGCTACCGATGAAGTTATTGTGGAAAATGCTATTGTTGTTCGCACCTGTTGATGTATAAGCTCCATAATCATTTTGCATTAGGGTGTTGTTCATGAATTCGTTGTGGTCTGAGTAGTAAAAGTAGACCCCAGCATTACTTGATTGAATTGAATTTTTCGTCATCATGTTTCTGTCACTGTAATACAGATAGATTCCTGCATCGCTTGTTCCCTCTGAGTGGTTCTCCAGATCGTTCTGAGTCATTGTATTGGAGGATGAACTGTAGAGATATATTGCTGAATCACTGCCTCCCGCCGATCCATCCTGGTTTGAATGGGCAGTGTTTTTTGATATTATGTTGAAGTTGGAGGCATAGATGTACAATCCATGGTCTTGATTATTGCTCGCAGTATTTTCCAGAATTTCATTGTAGTTGGAATAGTACAAGTAGATGCCGTAGTCAGAGTTAGAGTTAAAAGAGTTATTTCTTATTGTGTCGTTGTGGGAATAGTAATAGTACAATCCAGTTTCGCTTAACCTCACAGTGTTGTGTTCGATAATGTTGTTTGAAGATGATGAACTAATATAGATCCCGATGCTGTAGTTTAGGAATGTGCAATTCCTGATTGTCACGTTGCTTTTTCCATTGAGATATACCCCATATCCTGCATTCGACCCGTAAATGAAGGATCCGTTACAATCCAAGGTGACATGAGATGCGTTTATAATAATCGCTCCATCAGTTTCAGGGTCCGGAAGGTTCTTTGCCCAGCCATCAAGGATTGTATCTGAGTTGATGTATAACTCGGGTATCTGAGGTAACGTCAGGTTGAGAGTAGTATTCTGTCCTGCCGTCACGTTGGTTTGGGTTGTGTTACCAAAAAGGTTTACGCTGTGTTTTGCCGCAGCTGTAACATTGTATGTTCCGGTCTTGAGTCGGATTATTTCATAGTGTCCGCTTGAATTCGTGCTGTCTGAACCTGAACTTGGGCCTCCACTCAAAGAGATGGAGAGTGAGGTTACAGGATTCCCATTGACATCAGTTACTCTTCCTAGAATCATTCCTCCCGTTGGTTGGGTTATGTTGTAGTAAACGACTTGTCCTGAGGAAACATTTACTGTGCCGGCCGAAGAGTTTTCGATATAGTTGCCACTACCGGGAGGTGTTATAGTGAGGTTGTATGTTCCGTTCAGTCTCTCAAAGAGATATGTTCCATTGACGTCTGAATAATCGTTTGCCGAGCCTGAACCTGTGATGTAGACGAGGGCGTTGTAGACGGATGAGCCGTTCTCGGCCAATACTGTGCCAGTAAGGATTCCTCCGGGGGGTAGTGTGACGTTTCCGTCGAATACCTGCCCATAGCTCACTTCGAGTGTGGTAGAGTTAGAAAGTAGATTCGGTCCTGAAGGCGGAGTAACTGTCATTGTATAGTTGCCGGGTGTGAGTCGGTTGAAGGAATAGTGCCCACTGGCATTTGAGTATATAGTTCCAGAGCTTGGGCCGCTTTTCACAACTTTAGCGTTGTAGATGGGCGTTCCGTTTCTGAATGATATGGCTCCAGATATTACTCCTCCAACCGGGACGGTCATGTTGAAGTGCGTGACCTGACCCAGGGTCACATTGACTGTTGTGGAATTCGAAAGATAGTTTGTAGAGGACGGAGGGTTAGCTGTTAGAAGATAGCTTCCTGTGCTTAGACGTGTGATGTTGTAGTGGCCGCTTGCGTTGGAGTAGTTAGAACTGCTTGAGGTGTAGATGTATGTGTAGTTCACGAAGCTTCCGTTGGATGCGATGACCTGCCCTGCAATTGAGCCTCCAATTGGCAATGTTATGTTGTAGTAGGTTGTCTGATCTTTCACAACGTCAGCGGAGGACGAGTTAGACTTCAGGTTCGGGCCATCTGGCGGGGTGGCGGTTATGGATTTGGTCCCGGTCGTCAATGCAGGTATAGTGTAACTTCCGTCAGTATCTGAATAATCATAGTAGACGCTGCTTATCTGGACGAGCGCGTTGTCTACTGGACTCCCGTCACTGTCAAATACGTAACCTGCGAGTATTCCTCCTGTGATCAGGGTGAAGTTGAGGTTTCTTGTCTCACCTACAGATATGTTGATTATGGAGCTGTTCTCAAAGAAGTTGGATCCCAAGGGTGGCCCGGCATGGATATTGAGATTTGTCTGGTTTACCAGGATTGATAGTTTATAGTATCCGCTTGCATTCGTCACGTCGCTGTCGCTCCCATAGGACACTATGGATGAACCGATTGTGGTGCCGTTTTCGGCTTTGATGTAACCATGGACTATGCCAGAGGGTTGGAATTCGGTGTAGTTGTAAGCCGTTGTCGAATAGGCCTGCTCTAAGCTATTTGACCTGGTATCAGTTGAGTAGACATAGACGTTCTTCAAGAGGTATGGGCCATCAACCATGTTGCCATAGATATACTGTCCGCTAAAGGACAAAGCCATACTTTGTTGCTGGTTGTTGTTGAAATAGGAGCTTCCCGAATCCCATTGTATCTCGTGGCCGGTTTGATCCACTAATCTCGCATTGATTGAATAAGTCCCAGAATAACGGACTCTCACACCTACGGTTATCTCGAGTGTATCAAAAAAGGAATCGTTATTTGTATCAGTTGCGTTTTCTGTGTAGTTGCCTGTGAAGGTTACGTTCAATCCCTGGAATTCATCAAAGCCATAGGCGCTCGTCGAGTACGCATTTAACCTGTAACCTATCTGAGTGTTGTTTACATCATAGAGTATCAGGAATTTGAGGTTGTATGAGCCGTCTACGCTGTTGTCGTAGATCTCGACTCCCTCAAAGTAGAGGCTAACATTTGACACACCATTAGTCAAATTTGAAAGGTTTGTGGCCCCAACTATGTAACTATTGTTTATGTCGTACAAGTAGCCCATCAGCAGATATGTTGAATTTGAGGAGACGTTTATGCCAACATCTATTTTCAGGTAATTATAGTATCCGTCTGAGTCAGTGTCCACTCCTTCATCTTGGTATTCACCTGTGAATGCTGCTGATAAGGATTGGAACTCATCAAAACTATACGCATTAGTCGTATAGTCGTTTTCAAGGTTTGTTACTAATGTGAAGTTTGTACTGTTCTGGAAGACATTGATTGTCACGTTGTAGGTCCCGTTAGAGATTTGAGCACGCCAGATATCTTCTCCTGTGATGTTGACTATCACGTTCTTTGTCTGATTGTTGAGGGTTTCGTTTACATTAGCTTGAGAGACATATGTCCCATCTTGACCGTAGACTATGACTTGAATCGTGTAGCTTTCGAGAGAGCTGTTTGTGTTTGTGGAGATGTTCATGTCGACGACCAGGAAGTTGTAGAATGAGTCTGAGTCTGTGTCTAGTCCATAGTCTGTGTAGGCGATCGAGACGTATGAATCCTCGGTTGTCTCGAAGTCCGAGGCGGAATATGCTGCTGTTTGATAGCTTCCCCTAGCAAAAACGATGTCTTCGCTGTTTTCTAGTGTGAATGTAACATTGTATGGCCCGTCTCTACCGGAACTCCTTATCGTTTGACCGGCAAATACGAGCTCGAACGTGCCTGGAGAGGAGAACTCGAAGGTATCGCCTATACCCATTATCGTATGACCCACGGGATCTGTCAAGAGCCCTATGAGGCTGTAGGTTCCTGCTTCGGAGACTGTGGCATTTACTAATACTGTCAGGTTGTCGTAGAGTCCATTGCCGTTTCCGTCTGACACCGACTCAGTTGATCCTGTGAATGATGCTCCAGAGGACTCGAAGTCAGATGCGTTATAATTTTCTGTCGTGTAGGATGTCGAATCTGTGAACAGCGACTGCTCCTGGAGTGGGTCGTATGCTGAGGAGACATAGGAGCCGTTGCCATAGATCTCGAATCCCTTTACGGTGTATGGACCGTCTCGTCCGTTTGCATTTATCGTGCGTCCGTCAAATGACAGGTTGAAGGATTGCACACCAACAGGGAGCCAAGTTGTACTTTGGGCAAATGCTATATAGTTTGTATCCGAGTCGTAGAGCCCGCCTATCAGGGTGTAGTTTCCATCCTCTGAAACATTCACCTCCACAGAGACTGTTAGGTAATTATATTTTCCGCTGGCGTTCGTGTCTGTCCCCGAATCAGATATTGCTCCGGTGGTACCGATCAGGCCGTAGTCGAAGTTGCGAAAGCTATAATTTTCGCTTGTATTGTAGGGATTTTCCAGATATTCGTAGAGTGACGCATCATCGGTTTCCCAGTATAATTCACGTAGCTCAAGGGACCCGTTTAGATGGTTGGCATAGATGCATGAGGAGGGATAGATAAGGGACACATTCTGGATTCCCGAAGAGAGATTCGAGGAGTTAACGGCAAAGCAAAGGCTCGTAGATCCCTCTGAATTCAGGTATCCATATATGTAGTAAACACCATCTGAGGAGATGCTGACCTCAGCTGTGATGATTATACCATCAGCTAGTCCATCGCTATCGCCGTCGAAGGTGCCCTCCCCAAAGACGCCAGTAAAGCCGACAGGATCCACTCCGCCCCGTCCTTTCCAAGTGGTGACGTTAAAGCCGTGTCGGCGAAAGACCGCCTTCGCCCAGGTGACATTCACGGATGGATGGTCGTTTGTGTAGTTAAGGAAAAAGTCTTTTCCTGTGGGCGGACCGGCACGCCCGGATTTTAAGAGGGTGGTAATAACCTTGTTGCCGCCCGGTTGAGTAATTGGGCCGCGGTCGAGGGTCCACCAGACGTCAGCCAGCGACCACGCCGACGCATCCTCGACCATCAGTGTGTCAGTCGTCATGTCGTGGTTCCATCCCGCGCTTCCATGTGGGCTTCCGTCGTTTCGTGCGAGGCATGAGGCGAAGTTGGCAAAGTTCTCGCCTAAGCGATCCTCCTTTGTCTTGTCTCCTGTATTTCCTGGACCATACGGGAAGTTGTCGCTTGGAGGCTTTATTCGGTGACCGTATTCGTGGCTAGTGCTATGGGTACCCCATCCCTGTGCGACTTGGAGGCGGGTGTGGTGGAGGTGTAAGGTGTTGGTGCCTGTGGAATAGTATGAGCTGGTATGGTCGTTGTCGCCGATCTCACAGTCCATAGTAAAACCGATTTCGAAGTTTATGGGCGCCTGCTTCCAGTAAAGGTAAGCCTGAGTTGCAGAATGATAGGTGCTGCCGCCCTCCTGGGCATTGTATTGGAGGTTTTTACTCGCATAGTCGCGATCTTTTATTAAGGGATTTGCGACGGAGACCTCCTTGGATATTGGAACAGCATTGGCTGCCTTCGCCACAGCGTCGCCCCATGAGGTCTCGTGTATCATTCGCATCTTGATGTTTGACGTCTTTTTTGTGGGGGAGAACTCGAGGCTGCCGTTGATCCTTCCAGGTTTACCTTCGTCGATGTCGTTCATTGCTAGGTTAATTGCATAATCTCCGTTGTCGTCGGTGAATGTGGTCCACTTCGTCACCCAATTTCCTCCATCCTGTTGTTGGTACATCACCTTCATCCGCTTGAGAGGATTGGTAGCGCTTTGGGTCTCAGTCATCCTACCTGTTACCTTGAATGTTTCTCCGCGATTGTTGTTTTCGTCAGTTTCGTCTATTGCATTGCTGGGATCAGCTATCACTTCGAACTTGTAGTTTCCGATATCAAAGGCCGTGAACCTGTGTGTCACAAGCTTGAATGTGCCTGCAGCAATCGTGCCTACGTTTTCTATCTTTTGCTCGAATGGGGAACCGAGATAAGTCCCTATAACTCGAACATTAACATTCTCCGCATCTGTTTCCCCTTTATTTCTTACCCGTGAAATCATCTCGTAGCGGTTGTTTCCGATGCGTCCAATCTCGATTTCTGAGCCGTTGACAAAGAGGTCTATGTCTTCGAATTCAACTTCAAGTTCGGCCCAATCTACTCCAAGGCACCAGCACCCTGTTCCAAGAGTGTCAATGAAGACTAGAACCTCGTTGGTGCCGTTTATGACGTAATAAGGATCGATAGTAAAGGAAACCGTACTCCACTGGTCTGTTGCCCCGGTTAGTATTCCAGCGTAATTTCCGTTGAAGTATACAGAATCTATTTCAGGTATTCCGTCACAACCTGATGTGGGATTGTCACAATCATAAGCCCTCACTGTGAGGATTGCAGAAGTTATGGTCGACATGTTAATGTCTGAAATATCGAAGGTTACTGTATGAAGACCTGGAGGATAGATGCAGCTACTACCGGTGCCAGTATAACCACGATACTTGCGGGTAGTCGTGGTTCCAGAGGTTACAGTTACATCATTGCTAGGCCCACTATAACTTAGAATACTCATGCCTGAGGATTCAGGTGGAAAATCTCTATCATCGGCTGAGACAGTTATGCAGAAGGAAAAATTTACTAGTAAAATGATAAGAAATAGGCCGAATAATCTCTTGCCCCCCTTTGCCAATTTATCACACCAAATAACTTAACAATTGCTATTGCTCGCTTCTCGCTTTATTGTTGGGCATTTAAAGTATATAAATTCTAACTCTGCGTTTCATTTCTTGCTTTCACATGTGTTATCAATACAACCACATTCTGATACTGCTATCGCTGGTCCGCATTCTTCTTCTATGATGCCCCAGGGAGGGTATCTATGGATGAAGTTAACACACGCACATTTTGAACTTGCAGGGACACATTCGCTATCGGATTCGCAATATCCTTTATCGTTAATGTAATCCAATTTAGGATATATTTCTTTAATCTCTCCTGACTTCGAATCTAGCCCAATTTTAAGAGCAGTTGAGTGTCTGCCCTTCCAATTTTCACCCATCCAGTAGGCAAAGATCAATCCTTTTTGTTGGTCTATTTCCCTTGTGCATTCAAGTTCGACACCTTTAGTCTCAGCTATGAACTCACAACCACCAACATTGAATACAGCATGGCGTGCACTGGGATATAATTCAAGAAAAGATGTTACTTCCTCAAGTCGACTGACAATTATACTGATATTTTCTTCCTTTGGAACTGAACCCGAATTTGTTTCTTCGATGAATGATGGAATTAGAGAAGTATCCTGTATCAGAGATTTTTTGTTTTCTATTTTATCATCCGAGGAACTTAGACACCCACTTAGAAGGATTAATAAGACAAATAAAATACCAGGCCATATCGAATCATCCAAGCCCCCGTTCATCTTAGTATTGCATTAATATCTTATATCATTAATAATCCAGTAATTGTATTCAAAAAAACAATGGAAGTGATTCTCCTACAACTTGCTGTAATACTTCTTGCCGCCAAGATTGCCGCCGAGATCTGCGAGCGACTTGGACACAATGCTTCTTTGGGCGAGCTCCTCGCAGGCCTTGTGATTGCCCTGCTTCTTCCGGGTTTTGTAACCGAAGGGTCTGAGATAATCGAATTACTCGCCTCCTTTGGGATAATATTTATGATTTTCATGGTTGGATTGGAATCTCGGCTTGAAGATCTGGAGTTGGTGGAAAAGCCGGCTTTTTCTGCCGCATTGGGAGGAACCCTGCTTCCCTTCGTTTTAGGATTCACGGCAGTATTATATTTCGGATTCGGGGTCGTGGAAGCGTTGTTCGTTGCAACAGCCCTCACCGCCTCAAGCATTGGTGTGACAGCCAAGGTTTTCATGGGTCTTGGAAAGATTCGTTCTCGGGCAGCAGAAATTATTTTAGGGGCTGCGGTAATAGACGACGTATTAAGCCTTTTGCTACTGGCCATTGTTATGGGGGCAACCGTGATGGGGAGCTCATTCATAGGCGAAGCCCTTGCAGTCGGGGCTTTCTTTTGGTTCGTATTCGTTCCTCTGGGATGGTTTGTCGTGCCCAAAATCATGGACCTAGCGCATAATATGAGATCTGAGGGGAGCATATTGGTCATTTCACTCGTCCTACTATTCCTTTTTACTTATGTGGCAGAAGTTGCGGGATTCGCCGCCGTCGTAGGAGCGTTTATTATCGGATTGATTATGACAAGGACAAGAGACATCGGAGCCCTGACAAAAAACATGTATCCCCTCTACTACTTTATGACTCCCATATTTTTTGTCTCGATAGGGATGATGTTTGACCCTTATCTATTTGGATCGGTTTTCGGTTTAGGGATAGCCATAACCCTTGCAGCCGTGGTCGGCAAAGTCTTGGGATGTGCAGTTGGTTGCATCATCGCAAAAGAGGAGAAGGACGCGCTCATAGTCGGGGTGGGGATGATGCCAAGAGGAGAAGTGGCCTTGATAATCGTTAGCCTTGCGATGGCAACTGGCCTAATCGATCGGGCTCTCTATTCAGCAACCATTTTCATGGCGGTTGTCACCATATTTATTACGCCGATAATATTAAACATATTATACAAACACAAAGAACAAGAGACTGAATTAACGGGTGGGTGAAAAAAGATGCCAGACATGTTTCGTTGGAGGAATCTCCTAAGGGAAAAAAAGATATACGATATGTTCACAAGCCACGTCGAACTGACCCACGAAGGGATTTCGCTTGTCTCAAAGGCAGTAGTGGATCTCTGTAACCAGCAGTACAAGAAAGAAGACGTCTTGATAGACAAAGTCGTAAAGATAGAAAAAGAGGCTGCCGAAATCGTCGCCCACGCCACAAAGACTATTGCGCAGTCGAGGTTGACGTCCGTTGAAGCCCACGACCTCCTGGATCTCGTATTCCACATAGACAAAGTCGCAAAAAAGACGAAGGGTTCTGCCATCCGGCTCGACTGGGCCGAAGGCGTAGTAGTACCCCAAGACATCAAAAATGAATTCATAAAGATCGGCGAAAAACTCGTCGAGATATTCGAGACACTTCAAAAAGCCATCGAAAGCCTTGCAAAAGACGAAATAAAAAAGACCATAGAATACGCCGACCGAGTATCTGAGATCGAAGACGAGATCGACGAAATCAGAAGGACTGCACAAAAGAGACTTCTCGATTTAAGCGACGAAATGAAATACGGGGACGTCCGAAAACTCGAAGAAGTCATCGACTACTTGGAGGCGACAGCCGACTTCTGCGAAGACGCAGCTGACACGATAAGACTCATAATAATAAAACGGAAAGACTAAGGACAAATTTTTTCTTTAAGATATTTTTTGAAGGATTCGTAGTCATTTGGCAGTTCTTCGTATTTCTCTTCTTTTGAGAGGACCGCTTTGAGGCTTTCAGGTATCGGCGGATCGATGCCCAATTCAAGTAGCGTTTCCGGGAACTTTGCGGGGTCGGCTGTTTCAAGGCTTACTGCGAATGGTTTTTCTGCGACCTCCTTGTTGTAGGCTTTTAATCCCGCCCAAGCCACTGCTCCGTGGGGTTCGAGTATGATGCCTCTTGTGTCAAAGCATTCTGTTATGGTCTTTTTCGTTTCTTCGTTTGAGATCGAGACTGCAAACATGTCTCCTCTGATCTTTTCGATGTCGGGCATTTCATGAATCTTTCCGGTTTCGTCCATCCATCCGCCATAGAGGTCAAATAGCCTAGCGAGGTTGCTTGGATGGCCCACGTTCATAGCTGTTGATAAGCAATTTCGCGACGGGACAATTTTATCATATCTTCCTTCTTCAACGAACTTTGTAAATTCGTCGTTTTCGTTGGTGGCGACGACGAATTTGGACACAGGCAAACCCATCTTCTTTGCGATGAGCCCCCCCATCAGGTCGCCGAAGTTTCCAGAGGGCACAGAGAACACTACCTTTTCGCCGGCCTCTTCGAAGAGCTGGCTAAAGGCGTAGAAGTAGTAGACGCTTTGGGGGAGAAGCCTGCCGAAATTGATGGAGTTGGCAGAAGAAAGATTCAAGTCTTTCAGTTCACTGTCCGCGAATGCTTGTTTTACCAGAGCTTGGCAGTCGTCGAATTTCCCGTCCACTGCAATTGCGGAAACGTTTCCTCCGAGTGTTGTCATCTGCTTTCTTTGGCGCTCGCTAACCTCTTCTCTCGGAAACAGCACAAAAACATTTATACCTTTCATGCCTTGGAATGCTGCGGCGACTGCTCCTCCTGTGTCTCCTGATGTGGCTGTGAGTATGTTCAGGGGGGGTCCGTTATCTTCGGCGAGAAAATGCTGCATCAACCTTGCCATAATCCTCGCGGCAAAATCCTTGAATGCTAATGTTGGACCTTCGTCGAGCCACATCAAGTATTGCCTTCCCTCCACCTTCTCCAAGGGAACCTCGAAGTCGTATGCGTCTTTCGTGATCTCGCGAAGCTTTGAATCGGAAACATCTGATGCCAAAAACCGCCTCATCACCTCAAATGCTATCTCAGAATATTGCTTTCCTTTTAACGAGAGGATTTCATCAAGGGGGATCTTAGGTATTTTCTCAGGCATGTACAAACCCTTATCCGGAGCCTGACCGGTCAGAAGGGCGTCCCTGAACGAGACTTTCTCTGATTTCCTGTTCGTACTATGAAACATTATGGTGTCGGACATCTTGATTGGTATTGTATTGCTTTTTTCCTCTTTATAGTTGAGGCCATAATCCGATGGACAGTCCTGGAAAAAATTATGGCCTCAAATATATTGGAGGACATAAAAAAATAGTCCAGATGATTATGTCCTCCAATATATATTCAAAAAAAACAATCAATGGATGAAATAAAAGATGAACGAGCTGAGAAAGGACTATCTTCTGGACCGTTGGGTCATCGTCGCATGCGATCGAGGTAAAAGACCAACAGACTTTGCGACTGCATCTGAGGGGAGCGAAGATAAGGTCTGCTTTTTTTGCCCGGGAAACGAGCACATGACTCCGCCCGAGATCTCTAGGATCGAAGAAGATGGAAAATGGATAATTCGGGTTTTCCCTAACAAGTTTCCTGCCGTAGACACTTCAGCTGGAGAATCATTTAAGGACTTCTTGGAGATGGTTCCGGTGTATGGATTGCATGAAGTGGTCGCTGAAACCAACGACCATGCCAAGACGTTGTCAGACATGCCCGTCGACCATCTGGTGAAGGTGTTTGATGTCTACATGGAGAGGATTAAGGAGTTGGAGAAGGATCCCAAATCAAAGTACGTCTCGGTCTTCAAAAACCACAAGAAGATAGCCGGGGCGTCACTTTCCCACAGCCACACACAGATCGTTTCAATCCCTGTTGTCCCCCCATTAGTGAAAGCAGAAGTTGAAGCGTCAAAGAGATACATCGAAGAACACACATCCTGCCCCTTCTGCGACATCTGGAGGAAGGAGGCAAAAAGTGAAAGAGCAATCTTCGAGGACGAAAACGTTGTATCATTCGCACCTTACGCCAGCCGCTTCAACTTCGAAGCCTGGATTATCCCTAAAAGACACGTGAAAAACTTCAACGAACTCGAAGAAGAAGAAAAGCAGTCATTTGTAAGTGCATTAAAGACTATACTCGAACGATTAAGGGACGGAATAGGTGATCCAGGGTACAACTTCTATTTACATTACTCACCCAACGGAGAAGATTTCCACTTCCACCTCGAACTATGCCCAAGAATCGGAAAATGGGCTGGATTCGAACTGGCAACAGAAATCATAATCAACACGATGCCACCCGAGACTGCGGCTAAATTCTATCGAGGAGAAGAGTAAATTTCATATTTCTAGATAGAATTCCTAGTTTCTAACGTTATGGCGACTGTTAGAGTCAAACATCCCAAACACCCCAAGCCCTACGAGGGACCGATGGCGCAGTTAAAGGAGCTACCATTCGAAAAAACAGGCACTCCGGGGTGGGGTGGAGAGGATGACCTGATAGCTCCAATAATCCTTTTACCACTAAAACTTAAACCGAGTGATAGAGTGCTTGATGTAGGATGCGGACTTGGAAACCATATCGTACCCGCATCTTACCAGAAATTTCGGGGGAGTAAGGAGCTTGGAGTAAAGTTAGCCGTCGGAGTGGATATGGATGGATCAAATATCCGACTTGCAGAAGTGCTCGCCAGTGCATATCCTGAATTAAAAGGCATCCTTACAAGGTCATTAAAAAGACTCAGACATAACTTTCTTCATGCTAATTTGGGGGATGAATTCGAACAGAGCATTCGGGGGAAACTAGAATCTCTCGCAACGTTTAGTTCTCCTGAGGATGAATCAAAGACACCTAAGAATCTACAATTGATGAATTGTAACTTATATCATCTCCCGTTCCCGGATGATTCATTTGATAAAACATTGAACATTTCAGTAGCATCCTATATCAAAGACGAAACTAACCGTAGGAATATGCTAAAGGATCTGCTTAGAGTCACAAAGGAGGGAGGATTAATCCACATTTCATCCTTTGCTTACAATAAAGCTGATGGAAGTGCAATTAATGCTCCGGAAGAACTAAAGGAAATCGCAGAGAAATTAGGAGTTGAATTGAAAACACATAATTTTAAGTTTTTAACAACTGCAATCAGACACGGATATCCGCTTCGAATAGAAAAGGGAACATATAAGTTTGGAGGTCTTCAAGGTGCAGTGTATGAGATAAAAAGAAAAAGTCAACCTATTCCTTCCGGAGTCTTTCGAGATTAAATCGTTTACTTATCCAACCGCTCCAATGTCTCCACTATCTTTTCTGCTAATCCTTCCACTGTCTTCAATCCTATCTCGTCTTTTTCTGCGTCTCCCGGGTTTCTTCCGACTACTGCTCCGCCAAAGTGTGCGGTTCCCTTGTCTCCCACAACGATCATCTCATTTATCAGCATCCAAGCATGGATGTTTTGGATGGTCAGCTCTTGTCCGCCGTTTCTGGATCCACCAATAGAAATCGCCCCTCCGATCTTCTTTGATAGCATTAGCCCCTGCCTTCTAAGGGGGAGGGTGCGGTCTAAAACTGCTTTAAGTTTTCCAGTCATCCCCCCAAAGTAGACGGGAGAACCCACAATGATTGCATCAGATTTCTTCATTTCCTCCAAGATTGGATTCAAGTCGTCGTCGATCACACAGACGTCATGTTTTCGGCAAAAATCGCAGTCTCTGCAAAAGCCGATATCTTTTTCAGCCAAAGAGATGAAGCTAGTTTGTAAACCTGATTTCTCGCATTTCCCCAACGCATACTTTACCAAGAAATCAGTGTTTCCCTTCCGGTGACTCCCGCTGATGCCTAAAACCTTCATTTCTGGCTTTTTATATACCCCGCAAAATATATAAGCAGGGTAGTCTGCAGGGTAAATGTGTTCTTTTTAAAAAAATCTCCGAAATAAGAAAAATGACCGAGTTAGAAGATATCTGTTTGGCTATGGGAAAGCTGCAGGTGAAACAGGACCTTCATGTTTGGGCGACTCCAACCGCAGTCGTAAAGACCATGAAGCAGATCGATCCAAAAACAGATATGAGCGTTGACAAGATAGTTCATTTGATCCAGTACTCTGGAGGGGGCAAGATTTGCATCGCCTCGCTTAAAAGCACAATGGACCGGGGATTCGAAGTGAAGAAGGGATTGGGTGTCGTTGGAGGACGGGACTTTAAAATATGGGACGTTGTGTTAAGCCTTCGCCCGCATACCTGCAATTTTCCTGGAGGCATGACGTGTGATGCGAGAACCTGTAAATGCAAATCTTTAGTCGGATTAGCCCCTGAATACGAGGCATTAAGCGAAGAACAAAAAAGGAGGATGGGTTTAACTGGAGGAGAGATAAAAAAACCAGTTCAAGCCAACACTCAACCGGCGGTCAGATACTTCAAGAAAGGCGGAAAACTGTTTCGGGTCACGCAGGCTCCAACACAAAAGAGAAAGATCGTGGGATCGGCGCAACCCAACAACAGGATTCCAAGAAAACCGGGTACCCCTGGAAAAGTTGTAAGAAAGGTTGTCAAAAGAAAACGATAAAAATTCACAAAACATATTTCGCAAACATTACCTTTGATTTCCTTATCATTTTGTTTGTGGGATCAGTCATCTTTCTAATGTCTTTGATAAGGTCGTCGAATTTTTGGCGCTCTTCCTCTGAGAGCAGGTCCTTGTTTTCCTGCTTGTGTTTTACTGTGGTTTGTCCCTGATCTCCCTGGTAGCCAGAATCCATGATGATGCTTGCAAGGCCGCCAGATCTCTCTTTTTTATCGTCTTCGTCATCCGTTTTCTCGATCAATTTCTTTTTTACCGACCCATACCATTGGGGAAGAGATGACTTCGCCTCCTTCATGGCTTTTCTGAAGTCTCTGAATGTTATCGGTCTTTCAATTCCTGTCTTTAAAGCTTCCCTCCAGGGAATAGATGCGGCAGAATCGCATAAAGCAGCGATATCCGCGTTTGAGTAACCTTCGGTCATCCTTGCAATCCGTCCTATATTCAGCCGCTTTGAGACTGGGCGGTTTTTCAGGTTGATCCTGACAACTCCCGCTCTGGTTTTTTTGTCGGGCTCCGGAAAATAGATTAGCTTTGAGAAACGCCCGGCTCGTCTAAGCGCAGAATCCACTTCCCAAGGGGCGTTGGTGGCGCCAATTACCAGGACTCCGTCGTTGTTGTATTCGGCGCCGTCCATCTCTGTTAGAAACTGGTTTATCGCCCTTTTTTCGAAGCTTTGACCCATGTCCTCCCTTTTTCCCCCAAGGCCGTCGATTTCGTCAAAGAAGAGGATAGAAGGTGTATGGTTTCGACCCGTCATAAATGCTCGGTGAGTGTTCTTTTCTGTGTTTCCGGCATACATGTCGACTATGTCGCTCATCTTGACAGCTATGAAGCCGGCTTGTATGTCTTTGCCTTGGCGCTTCAACTCCTTTGTGATTTCACCAACCCCTGCCTTGGTGATGAAGGTCTTACCGCATCCTGGAGGGCCATAGAAGATGATTCCGCCTCCGGCGGTTTTCCCATATCTCTTAGAGAGTTCAGGTTGAGCTAATGGATAGATAAGGGCTTCTTTTAGCTTCTCTTTGGTTTTATCGAGACCGGCTACATCTTTGAAAAGCATGTCAGGATAGAGTATGTCGAATTCTTTGTTAATGTCTACTTCGCCTTCACCTCCTTCCCCTCCGCCGCCTCCGACGCCTACTGCACCCGGAGCAGGCCCGTATCCGGGGACTGCCCCTGGAACGCCTCCCTGGGCGATGCTTGCCTTTTTTCCTTGAGCAACGTCTTTTTGGCTAGTGGCTTTAGTATAGTTTGGATCGATCTCCAGTGCTTTATCATAGTCTTCGATGGCCCGGTCGTATTCCAGTTTGTATTCGCGGACCAGTCCCCTGGTATAGAACGCTTCTGCGAGGTTAGGGTTCAGCTCGATTACCTTGTTTAGATCCTCTATCGCTTTGTCGTATTGCTGAAGCCGGGTGTGGGCTAGCCCCCTATTGAAATAGGTTTCCAGAAGATCTGGTCTGAGCTCCAATGCTTTGTCGTAGTGTTCGATGGACTTCTGGAATTCCCCGAGCTTATAGTAGTCGTTTCCCAGATTATGGTATTCGTGCTCCAAATCAGGCTCAAATATTCGTCTTTTATAGTCCATCTTTTAAATTCAAAGAACACAGCCATCTAATTATTTAACCTCTTAAATATTAAGGATGAAAAATCGACGGGAATTCCTCATCACGATCATCGGGGGATACGGAGGCATGGGTTCATTGATGGCAAGGGTCTTTTTAGAGGACGGCCATAGCGTTGTCTTGGCGGGCCCCAACCCAGTAAAGGGAAAGGCAAAGGCAAAAGAATTGGGGGGGAAAACCAGATTCGAAAAAGACAATAGAAAAGCCGTCTCCAACGCAGACATAGTCATTATCACGGTGCCGATGGAGGCGACTTCCAAGATCATTTCAGAGATTGCGCCACATGTGAAGGAGGGCGCTTTACTAACCGATTTGACCTCCGTAAAACAGGAGCCCTGCAGGTTGATGGCCGAGAATAGTAAAAAAGGGGTCGAGGTCGTCGGATGCCACCCCATCTTCGGGCCAAGACTCTCAAACATCACAGGACAAGCTTTCATACTATGTCCGGTGAGGGGGGAGAAATGGTTTTTGTGGCTGAAAGAATTCCTTGAGTCAAAAAAAGCCAAGGTCTTCACCTCCACGCCTGAAAACCACGACCACACGATGGCGGTCATCCAGGGGCTCACACACTTCAGCTACATCTCATTTGGTAAAACACTTGATAACTTGGGTTTCAACGTCAGGGAATCAAGAAATTTTTCGTCTCCCGTATACGACATGATGCTAGACATGGTCGGCCGCATACTAGGGCAGAACCCCAATCTTTACGCCGAGATCCAGATGGAGAACCCCGAGATCCCAAAGATCCATGAAGCGTTTTTGAAGGCGGCTTCTGAGTTGAGTGGATATGTTAAAGCAGGGGACAGAAGTAGCTTTGTAAAATATATGAGGGCCGCCGCTGTTAACTTCGGGGACGTCGAAGAGGCGATGGGCCGAAGCGACAAGGCGACTTCCGCCCTTGTTGCGGAGCTTGAATGGCTTAAGCATTCGGTCGGAAAAGAGATCTGTCTCAAACACATCTATTCCAAGACGATCCACTTTGGAAGGTTAATCGAAGTATCGGCTGATGAGGTCGTATTGGAGGACAAGGGTAAAAAAACCAGGCTGAAATCCTCCAATCTCAAGGTGATTGAGGGGGGAGAAGAAACGGATTTCCTAAGAGAAAAGTTCGGGATTACTAGAAGGGATTACTCCTACATTTTCCCGAATGCAGTTGATGAAAGACTTGTATCCGATCTCGCGAAAGACTTCATCGACATACTTATGTGCGACATCAAAGACGTCTACACCGGGAAAGGAGTCAACGAGGAGTGTAAGAGCGTCTGCTTTTCTGTTGAATTCCTCCAGAGAGACGTGAAGGAACGAGACGTTGAGATCTCATCGTTTTTCGAGAGATTGGGGGGAACGCGAAGGTGAAGACTTTGATAGCAGTCATCGGCTCAGACGGAAAGATAACAGATGAAACCAGATCTGCCGCTGAATTGATCGGGGCAGATATTGCAAAAGCAGGTTGCGTCCTTGTCTGCGGGGGACATGGAGGTGTGATGGAGGCAGCTTGTAAAGGTGCAAAGGAACAGGGCGGACTGACAGTTGGAATACTATCTGAGCTAGATAAAAGCGCAGCCAACAGATTTGTTGACATTGCCATCCCAACTAGTTATGGTTTTGCCAGAAACACGCTAGTGGTTTCATCTGCCGATGCAGTCATCGGACTAGCTGGAAGTGTGGGAACACTTTCCGAGGTGGCTTTCGCCCTCAACTACGACAAACCGGTTTTTCTGGTGAAAGGAACAGGAGGCATAGCCGATGCGATGCTTAACGAGATCCCGAACAACCGGGGGCCGCCCATAAAAGTTGAGAAAGTCTCAGCCGAAGAAGCGGTCAGTATCGCGTTAAAATCCATTGATTAGGATTTATTCATTTGGTTTTGTTGCAACAATCAGTTTGTAGTTTCTGAGATAGCTGAGTGGTGGCACTGAACCAATAGCTCCAGCGTGTTCGATTGCGCCTGGATTAACTCTTCTCGTCTTAACTTCATAGCCTAGTTCTCTAAGTAACCTCTTCAAATGCCTACCCCCTCCCTGATAGATTAAACCTTCTCTTTCGAGGTTTACACTCTTTTCGGGTGCAGAATCTTCGGATTTTGGATGCACCCCCATAGCTTTGCGAGTTTTCTTGGAGCCTATTGAATACCCATGTGTGAGGATGAAAATCTTCCCCCCAGGCCTTAATACCCTGTCGGCTTCCGCAAGGGTTTTTCGATGATCCATGTGGCCGATTGATTCGGGATACAGGATTCCATCAAAGCTCTGATCCGGGAACATTAACTCTTCTCCACTCATTTGATGGGCTTCTAGTCCCCTCTCCTTGGCTTTGGATATAAATTCATCTACAAGCTCAACTCCCGTTACATTAAACCCTCTTGCGATTAGAATTCGTTCAATATGCGCTGTGCCAAATCCTATGGAAAGCAAATCAGATTTATCTTGCATGCCCCTAATTATTCTATCTGCAACCCAATCACCAAAACCAGGATAACGCACAATATCCGAGAGGAAGCGATCACCCCCACCATATGGATGTCGCCTATGGGGGCTGACCACAGCCCTTCGGGCGAAGACACCATATGTTGCTCGAGTGTGGCTTTCACGCCTACCAGTGTGAAGTAGTTCATCTACTTGAGATTGTCTCGGAGATGTTGCAACGGCTTTATCGACAACTTGATGTGTTGTTGTCCTCCTATTCCTTACCTGGACATCTGCCATTTTATAGTATTTATTAGGAAGGCCGCGTTAATTAGAGACGGTATTTTGAGAAAATGATGGAAGTTAAAGGAACACTCATCGAGGACACATATTGCGAAGCGTTTGACGGACTATGTTCGAGGTTGATGATAACTGCACTTGACGAAAAACGAGTTAAAAGAGCTGCCTATGATTCTACCGCACTTCCTTGCACGGTTTTCGGCGAGGCCGAGGGAGGCGTGGAGAAGTTTCTCTCGGAGGATGAGACTCCCGACGGCCGGCCCGGAGCTATCATCCAGTTGTGGGTTGGAAAGTCAAAAAAGGCCCGCGAACAGTTGGAGTATGAACTCGGAAAAAGGATTCGCCAAGGAATTCTCGTAGTCCCCACTTCTAGCGTTTACAATGCATTAGACTCAGATGAAAAATTCGATACCATGTTTCGCATCGGTAACTGCGGGGACGGATACGAATTCGTTGAGGAATACAAAGGGAGGACGATGATCAATGTCCCCATCATGATGGGTGCGTTCCGGATTGAAAAAGAGGTTGGGATCGCACCCGGTATTATGGGCGGCAATCTCTGGTTCATGTGCGACTCAGAAATAAACGGGCTTAAGGTCTGCGACATCGCAGGGAAAGCGGTGGAGAAAATTGAAGGAGTCGTCGCGTCATTTCGGGAAGGATGTTCTGCAGGAAGCAAGGCAGGGGGAAAATACGAACACATCGGGCCCTCGACGAATCACCCGTTCTGCCCCACCCTAAAAGGAAAAATCAGCGACTTCGAAGTCCCAGACGGAGTCGAATCCATCCCAGAAATCGTCCTAAACGGATTGACACTGGAAAATGTAAAGGAAGCAATGGCATCGATCATGAAAGAAATCGCGGGAACCGAAGGACTTATAAAGATCAGCGCAGGAAACTACGGCGGAAAACTGGGAAGACACCACATACAACTAAAGGATTTGGCTTGAGATTATCCATTTTTATAGTTATATTCTATAGTTATAGTTATGGCAACGAGTATTATGGTCGACGAACGGACGCTTCAGACCCTAAAGGAGTTGAAGTCAAAGTATCAGGCGAAAAGCTACGACGAAACACTGACTTATCTCATCACCAAGACCACGGACATTCCTAAATCTAATTTTGGCACCCACCCCCGCATGAAGTCCTTCACCCGAAAAGACAGGAGCAGCTTCCATGACCTCTAGATACGTCATCGACTCCTACGCCTGGATAGAATACTTCAAAGGTAGCAAAGCGGGAGAGCAAGCAAAAAGGTACATCGAAGAGGAGGTATCACTCACACCCGCCATCGTGCTCGCAGAATTATCTGACAAATACACCCGCGACGGACTCGACTTCCTCGAAGACGACCTCTCCTTCATCCGCTCCAAATCTCAGATAATCCCCTTAGACGGAGACCTCGCCCACAAAGCAGGCCTCCTCAACGCCACCATGCGCAAAGAAGTCCCCGGGTGGGGCATGGCCGACTCCATCATACTCGCCATCGGCCAAAAACACAACGCCCAAGTCGTCACCGGCGACAAACACTTCGAAAAAATCAAAGAAGCAATCCTCATAGACTAAAAAAACTACAGCGGCAAACTCGGACGACACCCTCATACAACTCAAAGAACTCATATAATAGAAAACAATCCCTCTTCTATTTCTCGGCTTCCCCCTGTTTCAATAACCTGCCCCCACATTTTTAACACGCGCTTTCTCGAACAAGTTTGTATATTTTACCTTCAGAGAATACTAGTTCGGTTGGGAAGCACTTGAGACTTCTTCTTCCAATTTCATCACTGCAGGGGATGGTGTGTATTATGGCTCCCCTTGGAAGAAGTATTCCCTTAACCCCAAATACATTTTTCTGATTTCTACTCTTCAGGAAAAATAAGTGTACTTCATATGTCTCCTCGCCTTTATTTGTTAATGATTCTACTTTTTCGATTGTGAAATTGTTTTGGATATTCACCATATAGGTGTCTACTGGTTTGAGTTCTTCAGCTGTAAGGGGTGCCCCAGAAGCATATTTCACATATATGGGGTCAAAATAGGTATGATACTTTCCATACAATGAATCTGGGTCATCAAATAAATCTTCTGAGGATTCCACTGTGTTATTCATGAGTAAACTCTTTGCAGTATCCACCGGTGAAACAATAGTGTCTCTAATCCAATTCTTTACAACTCGCTGCACCTCATCTTCTGACCCTAATGGAAGCGCATAAGTACCAACTTCAACCTTTTCGTCAAATACATCGCATGCTGGCACTCCGCCTACCTTTAAAGCATCTTCTCTTCTTTTCTCTACTGCCAGGGGATGCAAGACGTAAACATAAAAAACAACGATGAGAGCAATTCCAAGTACCCCAACTACCAAAAAATGTCTTTTGTCCACAAAAATTCCCCCCATTTCATAGTAACCGATTAGGATTATCCTTTATAATTTTTGAGGAACGTTAGGTCTACTGTTAACTGGTCCCATGGGGGTTATTCTTCGATGACTGTGGAAATTATTTTTTGAGGTTGGGTATGAATTTTGCGAAGGGGGTGTAGTAGGTGTTTTCTTTTTGTTTTTCGAATTCGAGTGAGAGGACGTATCCTTTTGGGGGTTTGTATTTTTCCCTGAAGCTGTGGTAGGAGCGTGTGAGTTTTTCGGATTTGAGGGCGGATTTTAATTCGACGGGTATGGGTTTTCCGTTGTCTTCGAGTATGAAGTCGACTTCGGCCTGCGACTTTGTGCGCCAGTATCGGGGGGTTACCCGGTTTTTTAGTAGTTCGGAGTAGATGAAGTTTTCGTAGAGGGCTCCGCGGTCGGTTCTCTCCTGCGAAAAGTTGTCGATGCATGTGTTTCTGAATCCTGTGTCGGTGAAGTAGATCTTGGGGGATTTGACGAGTTCTTTTCGTTTGTTGGTGTAGTAGGGGGTGACTGGCTTGCAGATGTAGGTTTTGTCGAGGACGTTGAGGTGTTTTTTGAGGTCTGCGTAGGAGAGGCCTGTCGTCTCCGAGAGGCTGGCGTACTCGAGGGTTTGTCCTATCTGAAGCGAGAGTGTTTTGAGGAGTGTTGTAAGTTTGTAGTCTTCGCTTAAATCGAGGAGTTCTCTGATCTCCCGAAGGAGGAGGGTGTCGTAGATGTTTTCGAGGATGATTTTCTTTTCGTCTTCGTCTTTTTCGGTTACGACCCTGGGGAAGCCGCCGTACAAGATGAATTCGTGTAGGTGGTTGTTGAGTGTCGTCAATATCTCGGTTTTATAGGTTGCCCTGTCGTAGAGGGGGACAAGTCGCGGTTCTTTTGCCCGGAGGAATTCGCGGAAGCTGAAGGGGTAGAGTTCGAGTATGACGATGCGTCCAACGAGGTATTTGAGGCTCTGCACGGATATGTCTGCGGCTGAGGAGCCCGAGATGAAGACCTTAACGGGTTGGGTGTCGTGGAGGTATTTCAGCTTTTTGCCGCCTTCCTTTGAGTAGTGGACCTCGTCTATGAACAAAAAGTCGTAGTCCGCCGCGTACAATTCGATGAATGAATCGATGTCTTCTTCGAAGAGGCGGAGGACTTTGAGGTTGTCGAAGGATACGCGTGAGACCCGTAGGCCTTTAGCTTCTTGGTCGTCGAGTATTTTGTTGACGAGCGTGGTTTTGCCGCACTGCCTTACGCCGACGACGGCTATTATTTCTTTCTTGGCGAGGTACTTGGATATTTGGTCTTCAAGGTCCCTTTCAACATATTTCATGTTAATAATAACCCAGCCATTATTTAAAAATTATTTGAAATGGCAGGGTTATTATGAACTTACTCTCTTGTCGGCTTCGCATTCGAGTCAGGCGCCAAATTCCTCGACACCCCTCTTCGTCGGCACGTTTAAACGGAAAACTCGGACGACACCCTCATACAACTCAAAGAACTCTTTTACAAGTGAGAATCTCAAGAATCAAACCCAGAGAAGAGGGGATAACGCAACGAACCCTAAGAAAAATTCCCCTATCAATCCACAGATAATGGAAAAATAGAGAGCAAAGATATAATCCAATATCTTCTTTTTCCCCACCATCGTACTGAAACCCACTCTCAAAAATCCCCCATATAGGAGAAAGAGGAACCAATACAAGAGAACCTTGTATTCTGAGAACTGGATATAATGGAAAGGAGAGATTATTGCATGGATTGAGAATATCAAAAGGAGTGCAGGAAGAGAAAAACAGAGCATATTGAAGACCTTATTGAAGCCATACATTCCAGCTGTGAAAATGTGTGCTAAAACAGATGCAAGGAGAATCCAAGCAATAATCGGAATTAGAAACATGATCCCAAAACTTATCCCTAATATGATTGCGTAGTCGATTACTCTTGAGTCCTCTTCGATTGCAGGGGAAAAAATGATCAAGTAGATAATGGAGAGAAGTGCAATACCAGTCACAAGAGATAGAAGGATACAAAGTATAGGGGATACATATCCTTTTTGAGGAACTTGAGAATAATAGGCTGTTAATGGTGATCGGATCATTGTTAAAGATTATTCTTTTTATAATAATTGCAGATCCACTGTCAGCTGGTCCCAGGTTGGGTATTCTTCGACGATTGTTGGTGTTAGTCCTTTTTCCTTCAACTCTTTTTCTAGTTCTTCGACGACTTGGATGCTTGTTAGTATTCTAAGTTTTTTTTCGTCTACGAAAAGGAGTTCTGGAGGGATGTCGTATTCTCTTTGTAGGAGGGTTTTGTTTTTTTGGAGTATTTGGAGGAGTTGTTTCTTTTTTTGAGGAGTTAGTTTTTCGATTTTTTCGTTGAAGCCAAATGAGGGTTTGAGTTCCTCCAGATAGATTGCTCCGCGAATTAGTAATCCTTCCTTTGTGATTACATCGAATTCTTTCGACACATTTTTCGCTGCCCTCTTTAACCTGTTGCCGACCTGGAACCGATCCTTTAGAGTTACTGTGCAGTAGTGGACTCGGAGGTTTGTTTCTTTTGCGCAGAATTTTAGGAGGTCGTTGGCTGCTTTTTCAACTCCCAGAATCGAAAACGAAAGGTCGTCTCTTGTTTTGTAGCCTTTGCGTTCAACAGCGGTTACGTTTGTATAGGATGTCTCGAATTCGTTGAGGTTTAGAAAATCAACTCCGATTTCATCAAGATATCTGATAAAATCCTTTGTCTTCTCGATTTCTTTTGGGAGAACCGGTATCTCTGCGCCGACGCTCCAGTCAAATTCCAATGCTTTTTTTATTTTATCCCAATCCTTTTTCGCTGGATGGAATCTTATTTCATCTAAGCCTGCTTTATAGAGCTGTCTGAGATTTTGAGGAGTGGCCCCTCTTCCTGATGTGTATAGGTGAATGTGGAAGCCGTCGCCGAATTCGTTTTTTAGGAGCTTGAGATAGGATATCGTTCGGTTGATTTTTACCAGGGGATCGCCGCCGGTGAATCCCGCTCCAGTGGCACTGATAAGCTTTGCCTCTTCAACTATCTCATTTCGTTTACGGGTGGGGCGTTCATTAGCATATACGACATCCTTGTTTTTCTTTTTTTCAGACAGGGGACAATACCAGCATCTTCGAGGGCACAAACCGGTTACGAACAAAACCAATTTTTCGCCTTTGACGCAACGACGGCAACCTTCTGGCAGTTTCCCTATCCTTTTTGATGAATACTGTGTATCAACGATTTTTCTCATACGAGGTAGGCATAGGAATTCTTTACTAAATATAACTTCATTCACTCCTTTTTCCTGAGAAACAGAGCTGCAAGGGACGCAACAAGTAAAAGCAGGAATACTACACCTGCTTTTTCCAGTATTCCCTTTCCATTTGTTTTCGGGACTGCGACTGCTTTTCCGGTAAGGTCATCTGCTACGGACTGGATTAGCTGACTTTTTGGATTTAAGCTCGAGGTTGATGAACTTGTGGAAGAGGAAGTGATGGAGGAGGTGGTTGAAGACGACGTAGCTACTGTAGAGGTAGGGATTGCTGAGGTGCTGGCTTTAATGGTCGATGTTATTTGAGGAACAGATGTTGTGGTTACAGTTGATGTGGTTGAAGGGGAGACAATTAGGTCCAAATATTTGTGAGGGTATCCAGTTGCTGTTACTTGGATCTTGTAGTTTCCGGCTGAGGATAGTGTGAATTTTGTTTTTCCATCATCTCCTGTTTCTCCTTCAACGATCTTTCGTCCTCCATCAGAGAGCACCCTTACGTTTGCTTTTTTGATTTCCGTATTGACGGTTATCTCCTGTTCGACTAGTGGATTAACTGGTTCAAAGAAAACGTTTAGTTTTTTATGTTCGCGGTCTCTTCTTTTTTTGCAGATTTCCCGAAACGATCCGTACTCAGGGAGTTGGTCGTATGTTCCCCAGCGCAAGCCGAATACGTCTCCCTCGGCGATGCAGTAGTGACCGTCGAATGAGTTTTGATCCCGATTCCAGCATTCAGATCCCGCATCGAATCCGACGGGAAGGTAGTCCCAACTTGTTTCCCCGTCTTCTGCCAGATAGATCCCCCAATACTCTTCGCCTCCGCAAAAGCAGTTATCAGATGGACAACCTGTTCCTTCGATTCCGCAAAGTCCGTGGCCCCATTGACTTGGGGGACTCCAGACGATGCCCAAACCGGTAGCTTCGAGGAGGTCGTATCCGTCAGATCCCTCTGCTAGATCCAAGCATTTCATGAACGTTTCTTGGTTTGGGAAGTCGATTATTACGCCGACTTTTATGGCTTGTGCGAGACCTGTGAAAATTAGTATCAGGATTCCTGTTATGACCCATTTCATATTAGCTTGCATTTCGTTTTCACCTGTTGGATATTTTATCCAGGTAATTTTTATATACGTTCCCCTATATAAAGCTTTGGATAATTTATCCAAGTGATTCCATGGACAACAAAGCGCAAACAATCTTCTGGATTATCTGGATGCTCACCGCCATGAGCTTCAGCCTTCTCACATATAATCCAATCTACCTCGCAGCCTCAACGATAGCGCTAATCATCCTATCCAAAAGATTGAATCTCCAAACAAAGAGATACTTCAAAACAGGAATCCTCCTAGGAATAATCCCCTTGATCGTTAACATCTTCTTCGTTCACAGAGGCGCCCACATACTAGTTGAGATTCCAAGATCCATCCCCCTAGTTGGAGGATCAGTTACTTTTGAATCTCTCACCTTTGCAGCCATCTCGATCCTTCTACTGATGAATATGGTTTTGATTTTTGGGATCTTCTCAGTGAAGGTGCTGCCGGATTCGCTTATCAGAGTTTTTCCCAGGTGGCTTTCATCCACAGCCATTGTTTTAGCCATCGGTTTGAAATTTATCCCAACAATTACATCAGACGCCCAAAACATCCTAGACGCCCAGAGAAGCAGAGGACTGCAGATTAAACGTGGAGGAATCACAACAAGAGCGAAGAACCACATAGCAATTGCCTTGCCCTTACTCGCCAATTCTTTAAGTCGTTCTCATAGTCTGGCTGAATCAATGGAGGCAAGAGGTTACTCGTCTGTGCGATCAAGTTATAGCAAAAACAAATGGAACCAGGGTTTATTGCTTTCCTGTGGACTGCTCATCGTATCGACAAGCATTCTCTTAATTTTAAAATATCAGGGAGTTCTTGCGTACTGGCCTTATGATTCACTTGCTCCCCCCGAAATATCTTTCCTATTTTTACTATCCACTCTTGGGATTCTTTGCCCTATCCCATTAAATGAAAAATGAATAATGCCATCAATATCAAGGACTTGTCATTTCGCTATCCCCAATCTGAATCTTGGGCGTTAAAAGACATCAACTTAAATGTCAACTCTGGGGAAGTGATCCTTTTAACAGGGCCCTCCGCTTGTGGAAAAACAACGCTTTTCAAATGTCTGAACGGATTAATTCCCCACTTATCTGGCGGTGAATTGAAGGGGAAGATAGAAGTTTCAGGGGAGGATCCTTCTAAAAAAAGAGTTGTAGACATGGCTCATAGTGTAGGCATGGTCTTTCAGGATCCAGAAAACCAGATAACTCAGACGACTGTTGAAAACGAGATAGCTTTCGGGCTAGAAAATAGGAATCTTCCAGTTTATGAGATGGAAGAGAGAATAACTTCAGTGCTTGAAAAATTGGAGATATCATATCTTCGAGAAAGGAGAATTGATACCCTCTCAGGAGGAGAAAAACAAAAAGTTGTATTGGCTTCGACACTCGCGCTCAAACCGAAAATCCTTGCATTGGACGAACCAACATCGCAGCTCGATCCATGGGCAGCTGAAAACTTTCTTAATCTTATAAAAAGTTTGGCGAATAAAGAAAATTTAACGATTCTGATTTCCGAACATAGAATCGAGAGGATACTGGAATTTACCGACCGAATTTTTGATCTGGGGAAAAATTCCTTTGTTGGAAAAAACATATTTGAAGAATATCCCATCGTTGATGATAAGTTAGTTACAGAAAACGTAACTAATCTTAAGGAGATAATATCAGTGAGAAATCTCAATTACAGTTATAACTCTTCATTAGTCCTAGATGACGTTTCCTTGAAGATCAATGAAGGAGAGTTCATCGCGATCACTGGCCCAAACGGAGCCGGGAAATCCACCCTAGTAAAACACTTTAACTGCCTTCTAAATCCCCCAAGTTCAACGATACATCTTCATGGGAGAGACATATCAGAAAATTGTGTTGAAGACATGGCATGCGAAGTTGGATTTGTAGGTCAAAACCCTAACGACTACTTATTTTCCGAATCCGTCAAGGAAGAGTTACAATTCACGTTGGATAATCTTAAGCTGAAAGGAGACATCATAAAAACATTATCTTATCTGGGGATAGCAGACCTCATCGACAAGTACCCAAGAGACCTTTCCGGAGGTGAGAGACAGCGGGTTGCTTTGGCCTCGGTGCTTGTGGCAGATCCAAAGATCCTAGTATTCGACGAACCCACAAGAGGGCTGGATTGGAAAACGAAAGAAACATTCATAGAATACTTAAAGAATCAACAAAAACTGGGAAAAACAATCATCCTAGTCACCCACGATATCAGATTAATAAAACATTGCGCTGACAGAGTGATACATCTCTCAGGTGGCGATATAGAATTTGATGGCCCAATAAGTGAGTGGAAGGAGACCTAAGTAAAAATGATAAAAAAAGATTTTTTTATCCATGGAATATTGAGTCTTTGCCTGGTTTTTGCAGTATCTCTTGCGTTCTCCTATAAAATTCCATGGCTTCTGACCTCTTTGATAATCGTTACCATTTTTCTTTTGATTTTCGTTTCAGAATTCGAAAAACAAAAAGTTGACACAAGAATCCTCACTTTACTTGGAATAATCACTGCGACTGCGGTTGTCTCAAGACAGATCATGCACGCGATGGGAGAGGCTAGTCCTGTATTTTTTCTCGTAATAATCGCAGGTTACGTATTCGGTCCGCTCTTCGGATTTATGATTGGTTCATTAACGATGTTTATTTCAAATTTCAGCTTAGGTCACGGTCCATGGACTCCTTTTCAGATGCTTGGCTTGGGTTTAGGGGGTTTATTCGCTGGATTACTTCCGAGATCAGAGCATATCCCAAATAAGGTAGTTCTTGCGCTCTACGGATTCGTTATCGGCTACGTCTATGGGGCGATAAACAACCTTTTCTACTGGCTGGCTTTCACTGCTGAGCATTCAATTGAGACCTTCATCGCAGTATCGGGGGCCAGTTTCGCACTAGACACATCAAGGGCAATATTTACCGCTCTCCTCTTGTTCTTTCTCACAGATCCTATCGAGAAAATATTTCTTAGATACAAGAAACGGTTTGAACCCTCATCGAGAGATTAATTGAAGCGCGATAGTCAAAGCCCCGTCTTCAGCAAGCTGAGTTGTATCTCCCCAAGCGACGACTGCTATGTCTTCGTTTTTAAGTTCTTCCCCTGAAAGTTGCTCTATTAGATCTGGAAAGCCATCCAGGGGAGTGCTGTCATCTGGAAAGATGAGTTTTCCCTTCTTTTTTTGAATGATCACTGCTCCGTCCGCCCCAGCCTTCAACGATTGGTCGCGTAGTAATACTGTAGAAGCGACATTATCAGCGCCTTTTTTTACTATGACTAGAACTTGTTTTTTATCTTGTCCGCTCAGGTCAGCTGAATTAAAATCTTGCTCTATCCAAAGCTGGCCGAGTAATTTACTCGCCTTTTTCTCCCCCTTCTTTGAGAGCCGTTGGCCGCCTTTGTATGATTCAACTAGACCATCGCTCCAAAGACGTTTGAGTATTGTGCGCACACTTCCTTCCCCGACTCCGAGTTCTTGGACTAATCTTTTCCGACCAAGTGGACCATTTGCTAAAAGCAAAATCGAACGAACCAAATGAATATCTGTGAAACTAGGAGCAGCGCCGGCCATGGAGAAGTATTAACGGGATAAAATAAAAAAGTCCTAGGGAATATTTTTTTTCAGTACGTCCTCTTATCTTTCCTTTCCACCCATTCTTCGAAGAGTTTGATGCATTCTTCTTTCATGTATCCGGAGATCAGCTCTATTCTGCTTCCTGAAAGTGATTCCATTGTGAGGTCTGGGATTTCGAGTTCGTTGAACCCGAACCTGGTTGCGTCCTGGATTGAGGTGCCGTAGGTGATGCGGTGGATGCGAGCCCAGTGGATGGCGCTAAAACACATGGGGCAGGGTTCTGTGGTCGAAAAGATCTCACAGTGCGATAGATCGATTTTTCCGAGTTTCTTACAGGCATCACGGATTGCATTGACTTCGGCGTGGGCTGTGATGTCTGTGTCAGCCCAGACGGTGTTGTGGGCCACGGTTACGAGTTCTCCGTGGAATGCGATTGCTGCGCCGAACGGAGCCTGACCTTCACTGATGCCCTGTCTTGTGATGTTTATGGCAGCCTTCATGAAGTCAACGTTATTCATCACCTACTCCTCTTCTTCGTCTTTCAGGAAGAATTTCTTCAGCTTTCCGCCTATCATGGATCCTTTGGGTTTCCTGCGCTTTTCCTCGTCTTCGTCTTCAATGAAGTAGGGTTTGATTTTTTCTATTACTCCCTGGGGTTTTTTTTGCCTGGGATGGGAGGGTTTGGCGTAAGGTCTGGGTGCCCCATCTTGTTCTTCTCTTTCTATTGATGACTCGTCTTCCTTCTCACCATCCCCTTCCTCCGCCTCTTCTTCGATGGAGGGTGGAGCCTGACTTCCATGAAGAGTTTCTCTAACGCGGATATCCACTGTTATAGGCTGCTCAACGCATTCACCCATTAAAAGAGCGTGGCCCACGGATAGCTGCTTTATGTCGTTTTCCATCCCGGGAGTGAATCCCTCGATCGACTGGGTTATCGCTCTCAGGTCGTTTGGATTTGTGACCTTAAGGATTATCTGGGTGTTGCACTGGCTTAAGACGTTTTTATCGATTCTTGCGGGCCTCTGGCTGACAACGCATAAATAGAATCCGAACTTTCGGCCTTCTCCTGCGACCGTCCGAAGTATTTCTGAGGAAATGGATTCCCCGAAACCTCTTTCCGGGCAGAAGTTGTGGGCTTCTTCCACGAGGTAGAGGAAGTCTGGGATTTTGTTGAGCTTTTTTGCCTCAAAAAGGTCTTTTGTTATCTTTGCCACGGTTAATTGGTTCAGGTGGGGGTCTCCGCCTTTTAGGTTTAGGATTGAACACATCCCGTCTTTGACAAGTTTTGTGGGAGTGATCGGTTCACCGGAAAAAATCTCAGATTCCATCAGGGTCTCTAATCCAGAAATCACCTTCCATCTGCTTCGACTAGGGTCGTCTTGGACCTCCTCTATCAACCTTGGCAGATCATAATCCTCTTCGCCTAGCCTTTCCATAGCCTCGAAAAGGATGCCCTTTTGGTTGTCGCCGAATTTGAAAGGAAGCATCTCCAAAAGCTCCTTTATCTCGAAGTTCGAGGGCAACGTAAGTTTTTTCGCACCTGGATTAGCTTCCTTATTGACTGCATATTCAACTATCTGGTCTGCATAGGCTCTTGGCTTGATATTGTATTTCACCATCGAATCGTAGTCATCGTTTTCGACTGCGAGGCTTCCGTATTCTCCGTGGGGATCGATGATCACGACAGGGAACTTGTTTGCGAGAATGCCCTCAAGCAATACACCCACTGAGTAGCTTTTCCCCGCCCCCGTTTTTGCAAGCACTGACACGTGTTTTCCGATGGTCTTATGAAGATTCAAGTACACTGGGATGTCGTTTCCCTCCATGAGTCCCAGATAGATGCTTCCTTTTTTCCCCCGCATAAGACCGAGTACGTCTATGATGAGGTCTCGGTCGGCGGAATAAACCTTTTCTTCGGGTTTGAAGGGAGTCTTTGGCACTTGTACTTCGCTTCCATCCCGGTAACCGATAGTGTGTGCTCGTGCGATCGTCTTCTCATCGTCCATGTCGTCTAAAAACCGCTTCAGATGATCCACGCGAGCCAAAACCCACCCATATATCTCATGGTGGACCTTCACATACGACCCTTTTTCGATCCCGGGATAATCCAAGCGAATCGTGAAGTTGGTGCTCTTCACTTCCCCAGAGATGTTTCCGACGAACATTGCGCTGAATTATTACTTTTTCGGATTATTATAAAGTCAGAGACTACACTCTATCGTTATTTATCTTTTAGTACTAATTTTTGTTATGTCCATTTCGGTCGTTGAGGTTGGGGCAACCAAAAAAGAGGGGGGAACCCGTTCTCACAGTGTTTGTTTTGGCGGCGCTACTGCCATGCCTTTTCATTTGGATGAAGGATTTTCAAGTTTGCCTCCCGTCGTCTCCCACGACGTCTTTGATATGGAGATCCCGCTGCCTACGTCGGTGCGTGAACGCTTCGGTGAGGCGCGAAAAGATCCCATCGAGTGGGCTAAGTTTAATGTTGAAAAATACGGGGCCGATTGCATCACAATCCACCTGATATCCACTGATCCAAAACAAAAAGATACAACAGTTAAAGATGCTTGCCAGATGGTTGAAGACCTGCTTAAGGCAGTGTCTGTTCCCTTAATCATTGCTGGCAGCGGTAATCCGAAAAAGGATTCGGAGTTGCTGGTAGCTGCCGCAAAAGTCTCATCCGGTGAACGGTGTCTTCTGTCAAGCGTTGATTTGAATATGGATTACAAGTCGGTTGCCAAAGCTGCCCTCGAGCATGGCCACAGTGTGCTTGGACTTGCATCGATGAATCCCGAGGAGATGAGGAGACTATGCTTGAATCTTATAAGGGAAGGATTGGATGCCGGGCGAATTGTCATGGATCTTTTTACTGGAGGCGTAGGATACGGCCTCGAATATAGTGTATCTGCCATGGAGTTGGCGCGGCTGAAAGGTCTTAGTGGAGTTGAGGGATTGACTTCGCCTATTGCATCTGCCACATCGAATGCGTGGAGTGCCAGGGAAGCCTGGGCACAAAAAGACGAGTGGGGTCCCAGGGAATACAGAGGCCCTTTATGGGAGTTATCGACTGCAATTGTCACAATGCTTTCGGGAGCGGATCTCTTCATGATGCTTCACCCCGAGGCAATTTGCGATTTTAAAAAGTATTGTGACAAATTTCTTACATATAAAAAGGATGGATGAGGAAACCAAATTAATACTCAGGATATTTGACATATTGCCTTTGATCGACTGCGGACAGTGCGGGCTTCCCAAATGCAGGGACTTCGCAAGAGAACTGGTGGCAGGAGATGCGGAAGTCTTTGACTGCCCCCATTTGAATGAGGAAACCACGGAAAAGATAGTTTTGCTGTTGGATGATTTTTTCAAGTAGAAAATGTTTTATGGCACACCCCTAGAAGTATATGAGTTCCTTCCGCACTTGGATTGTGGAGACTGTGGACTTTCAAGTTGCATAAGGTTTGCGGTTAAACTGTCTGACCGTGAAAAATCGCTTGAATCCTGCCCGCACCTCGAAAAAAAGCAGGCTGAAGGTTTAAGGAGGTGTCTGAAATATTCAATTAGGCAGATAGATGTGGGTGTGGGAAAGAATAGCGTTGTTTTCGGCGGAGAGGATGTAGCATACCGTCATGAGAAAAGGTTTTTCCATCCTCCCCCGATTTTCTTAGAGCTATCTGACACTATGAGTGATGATGAGCTCAAAGAAAGGATCGATTTCGTTTCTGGGTTTCGCCCGAAGGTGAAGGGGAAGACTCTACATTTGGATGGTTTTTTGTTGTCTGAATCGATGGGTGATGCTGGTTTCTTTCTAAAACTTATTAGAGCCTTGGAGGATGTGGATTTCCCACTTATCTTGAAATCAAAAGATTTGTCTGTTCTTGCAGCAGCATTGGAGGTTGTTGGGGGAAGAAATCCTTTGATTTATGGGGCGAACCAGGAAAACTTTGAGAGTGTGGCAAAGCTTGCTTTAAAACATGATTGCCCTGTGGTTTTATGCGGAAATGATCTTGAGGGGTTAGAAGAATTATCTGAGAAGATGCAAGGTTTTGGTGTATCAGATATTGTCTTTCAGGTTCCAATGGTAAGGAGCGATTTAGCAGATACCACCAATAGACTCTATGAGCTTCGAAAGGAGGGGTTAGGAAAAAATCCCTTGTTTTCTTTTCCGGTTCTAACTGATTTGACCGAGATAGGATTTATGCGAAACGAGCTGGATTCGGCATTCCATGAAAGCGTTTTGGCTTCTGTTTGCATCACGAGATATGCCGGTGCGCTCGCTTTGAGCTCAAGGTTTGATTGGAGCCTACTTTCTGTCCTCATTTTCCGTGAGGACCTTTACAGCGACCCTAAAAAACGCCCGACAGTGGAGTCTAAATTGTATTCAGTGGGTTCTCCAGACAAGAGGAGTCCAGTTTTGGTCACCTCTAATTTTTCAGCAACATTCTATAGTGTGAACCAGGATCTTGAGGATTCATCTATTTCAGCGCATTTACTGGCGGTTGATACCGGAGGCTTGGCAGTGACAGTTGCTTTGGCATCAGGAATACTCACTGCTGCAAAGATAAAGGATGCAATAGATAGAGTTGGCTTGGAAGAGGTTGTCGGCCATAAAAAATTGATTATACCTGGCGATGCGGCACAGATCGCACCAGAGACTGAACTTTTAACGGGCTGGTCAGTGGAGATTGGCCCAAGGGATTCTGGTGAGATAAAGTCTTATCTGGAAAAAATGACCAATCCGTGACTGAACAATGAATTCTTTTGCCCACATATTTGTGTCAATCCTGATTGCCCTGCAGTTTACTGACGACCCTCGGTTGATTTTTTTTGCGTGTCTATTCGGTGTGTTGCCTGACTTTGACCATATAGGCCATTTGCCGGGGGCTATTAGGACCGGAAGGTTTGGCCCAGGGTCTAGGTCGGTTTTCCATGAATTATCTGGTCTTTCATTTTTTTGTTTTTTTTTGATCTTTTCTGGCAGCTTATTTCCGATACTGTTTTTTCCGTTGCTCGCTCACTATTTGTTGGATTACCTAGGGAGGCCTACAAGGCCTTTTTTCCCGTTCAATAAATCTGAGCTTCATGTTGGGCTTTATCCGAGTTCCATTAAGTGGATGAATATTGTGGAGGTGCCTTTGACGTGTCTTTTAGCGTTTCTGACTTTTTTGTTTTGGTAGCTGAAAAACGAAAGATCACCGTCCCCGATGTTTTTCCGGTTGAGGCAAGACAAGTATCTGGTCTTTCTGTTGTTGCGAGTTTGAGCGTCGTTTTTTCTCCGGTTTTGGCTTTGGTTTCTTCATTGTTTTTAGATTTTTTAGATGGGGTCGTGGCTAGAAGCAAGAATTCGACGTCATATGAGGGAGGATTGATTGATTGGGCCTCGGATCGTTATTCAGAGTTCATAATATTTGGTTATTTGGCTTATCTTTTTAATCCCTTTTTGTTGGTGTTGCCCGTAGTGAATGTGGTTTTGAACAACGTGATTATCCGTGGGCGGAAAGTATATATCCTACCTTTGAGGCAGATCCTTTTTGTTTATTTGTGTGGTTTATATTTTTTCTAGGATCTTTGACTTGTTTGGGGTATTGTGATTTATTTGTAAATTATTGTATTTTTTTATATTTTATGATTTCTTTTATTTAACAAAAAGTGATGTCCAAAAACCCGAGAAAGAAGAGAGCGGAAAACAAAAAGATGGCGTATTTATAATAAAGAATACAAAAAACAATCTAAAGATACAAAAAATGCCAGGTGAAGTTGGAAGACCAAGGAAAATCGACAAGATGAGCGCATCAATCACAGTGCGCCTACAAAACAAAGAGTTGGAAAATTTTAAAAAACTCTGCCAAGTAGCGAAAAGAAAACCCGCCGACATCATCAGAGAATTCATAAGGGGGAAGATCACCGAAAACCGCCCCGAACTAATATCGCGGTTCTCTGCTGACGACGCAATCCAACCTATAGTAGGGGCAATAACCTACAGATACAACCAAAAAACCGAAAAAATCGAAAGCCACGGCGTCACAGATGAAGGCGACGACATCCTCCTAGAAGTGCATGAACCAGAACACATCGAAGAAGACATAAGCCACATGTACGAGGCATATCAGAAATACATTAGTTCGCAAAAACCCCATGACAGGCGAATGCCCAGAAAGATTCATAGGATTTGACTGGAAGTCTTAAAGTGGACCTTCGCCACCTTTTCTAAAACACCTTGACCATGGGAAGAAACTAAAGACTTTGCCGCTTCCAAGGCATTGTTTCCTGAGCCCCCAGGTAATTCAAACCCATATTTTTCTCCTAAAAGCTTCCGTTCCTCCAAGTACCGAGACCTTGCAAGAACGGATGCGGCAGCCACAGCCAAGTCCACTTCAGCTCTAGGCTTTTGAACCAATTCAATAGTCCTGCCTTTCGCCATTAACCTGTCCAAAAGAAAATGTTTTTCCCCGAACTGATCTGAGATAACCAATCCACAATCGACTTTCTCAAGAAGGTTTTCTATGACTCTCGCATGAGCCCAGGAAAGAAGCTTGTTTAAGTTCTTGATCTCTTCGTACAGCGAGTTATATCTTTGTGGGCCAATCGAAACCTCATCATAGACACAGCATTTTCTCACTTTATCTGCGATTTCATAAATCCTGCCATCCTTGAGCTGCTTAGAATCCCTTACACCACATAACCTAAGCTGAGACTCCTCCGTATTACTGACATACACACCGGCCACGACGAGGGGGCCGAAGAAATCGCCTTTGCCGGATTCGTCAGTTCCAATATGAGAGATAAAAGGTTGAGCATCCTTCTGATGTAGAGAGTTCATGATCTTATCAATAACCAAGTCAACATCCCCCCCTTGGATGACCAATTTACCGGACTTGTAGAGAATAACTGTAAGTTGGTCTTTTTTTGCAGAAAAAAATGCGTGATCAACTTTACTGAAATAAAAACCTTGATCTTTAAGATAGCCTTCGAGAGTTCTACGAACTTTTAGATCAAGTTGCAGCACGCGTGACGTCATCAAGAGAAGAATAGGAAAAAAAGAAAAAAAGAAAAATTTGAGAGGTTGTTTTACAACCGCTCAATGCCAACCTTTTTTACCTGTGGCTCCTTGATCTTGTCCGGAAGCCATGAGGGCTTGTTGGCGGGTGCGCTAACTTCTTTAACAGATCCCGTGAAGACGTGAACTTTTTTTGTCCCCCGTTCCCTGAGCTTTATGCTCTTGAATCCTCTTCGGGCAGCCTTCAATGCGGCCTGCCTGGGCTGTTTTCCGGAAAAGATGTGTTCTGTGTCTTTTCCGCTTTCCATCAATACAAAATACTTTTTGTCTGCCATTTTTCACATCACCAATAATTAATTTATTAGATGCTATTGTATATGCAGCATCCTTTAAAAAGGCTGTAGATTGCGTTTTTTAATAAATATTTATAGTCGATGGCATAATTATCTCTACATCCATATATGCCGTCGAATATATTGGACGTCAAAAATCCCTTATTAGTGTCTAAAGATGTTTGACGTCCACTATATATTGACAATAAATTGAACCATTATGAAATCTATTAAATTATTGGTTTTAGCGGTATTTTGCATGTGTTTCATCTTTAGTGTGTCTGCCGCCGCAGACTGCCGAGAAGTAAATCTAGTTCTTTCAACCCCTGAACCGGAACCAGACACGTATATTGGAATCACGTTAAAAGACAATCTCAGTAATGCGATTTTGGTATCCGAGACGGTTAAGATATACGACGTCCAGACTACGACGGGGGTGAATACCGTAACAAACAGCAACGGATGGTTCAGGTTCAGACCCTCAAAGACGGGAGCCTATAGGCTCATTTTCACCCAGAGCAATCGATGGTGCCCGGTGGAGTTTTCTGTGAAAAAAAGGATGCGTGAGGTCGGTTCGGGAAGGGACATCTTTTGGCCTGAAAAAAACACTTATGAGGTAGGACAAGATATCATCTTTTCTGTTCCTTCGGGGGTTGGAGTAAAAGTATTGAATGCCGAAGGGGGCCTTTGGAGGAATCTGGAGGTGAGTAGGGCAGGATATGCAAATATAACCTTTTATGACCCTGGGATGTACACAATTGTGGTGGCGGAAGTCAGCTCCGAGTACTGGGGCCGAAACCGCTCGATAAAAATCATTCCGTCAAAATCACCACCTACATCTACTTCCACCCCCCCTACAACATCCACCTCTTCAACAAGTTCGACCTCAACGATTGAAGTTGCTTTTACAACATCCTCCTTGGATTTGAATGCTTCGTTGGTTAATGAATCTGTGCTCGCAACGGAGGATTCTGAATCTGACTCAGGAAGCGATTACTGGTTTAAAATGGCCCTTTTTTCCGTTGTCTTGTTTCTCTTCGCCTTGGTGTTATTCGCACTTGGATTTGCCCATAAAGCTTATCGGAATGTAACTCCATCAAAAAAGAAAGTAAAAACAAAGAAAAAGAGTGCAATGGTGGAGGAAAAAGAACCTGGAAACGGAAATAGGCGAGGAAACTACAGGAGATACCGCTCAAAGCACTGAAAAAAGCTTTTATATCATTCTTGTTAATAGTTTTATAAAAAACCTTAGAGGTATATCATGTCCGATCCTTTGTTCAACTTAGCCTTAACGACTTGCATCGTCGGCCTACTTCTCTTGTCATATGCCGGACAAACATTAACACCAGCAAAAATCAGGCTAAAAGATATTAGCATAGAGGATGTCGGAAAAAACATATTAGTCTCAGCTGATGTGTCTGAGATACACCAGTTTGAAGGCGGCTCAATCCTCCTTACCATAACCGGGGACAACTCCTCGATGAAAACATATATACCCTACCACGTATCAAAGGAAATTAAAATTGACATAGAAGAAATTGAAAACTGCACTCTTGAAATACTTGGCGAGCTCCAAACCTACCAAGGAGAACTCGAACTCGTCGTAGCAGACATTGAGGATATAAAAATCGAAAAATGTTAGTCTCCGCTTCAACTCTAAGTGAATACAACTTCTGCCCAAGGGCAATCTATCTTAGAAAGTCCCTGGGCTTCGGATCCGAGAAAACCGAAAAGATGCAGGAAGGCCTAATGAGCCACTTAGTAAGAAAAGAGCTTTCGCTGAGACAGGCAAAGATCATAAGGAGGGTGAAGGACGTCGAAGAAATAGGTTTGCTTCTCAATCGCGAGCTCGCCCAGATAATCAAAGAGATTCCCACCATCTACAAGGAGAGACTGGAGGGAATGGACGCTAACAAATTGCTTGCCAAAATCGAAGGAGACATAAAAAATGAGCTACAATTCCAAGAAGAGCACTTGGCTGTAATGGTGGACGAACTCGGTTTAAAGGAAACGCTCACCTACATCACTCCCTGGAAGGTCGAATACCCGCTAAGATCCGAGATACTCGGACTTTCAGGTCGCATCGATAAAATCTATCGAAACGAAAGCGAATCCTATCCCGTCGAGATAAAAACCGGCACCGCCCCAAAAGAATACACGTGGGAGGGAGACAGGATCCAAGTGGGCGCCTATGCTCTGCTCCTCGAGGAAAAACTCGCCCAAACCATAAGATACGCCAAAGTCGAATACACCCAGTCAATGGAGCAAAGGCCGGTGAACATAACCGAAAAACTCAGAAGACTAGTATTCGAAACAAGAGACAACGTAACATACATATTAGAAGAAAAAATAATCCCCGAAATCTGCGTCCACGGCCAAGGGAAAAAATGCCACAACTGCGGATACAAAGAAAAATGCTACAGCATGTGAAACGAAAAAAGCGTTTTATAGAAAACGAAACTCGGTGACTAGACGATTATTATTTTTTCCTACTTAGTTTGTACCCTAAGATTATTGCTGCCACTACAACGATCCCTCCGATAACCACTGAGCTGAACTCGGGTGCGGGAATTACTTCAATCATTTTTCGGATACTCCAAATTCTACTGTGAAGGCCGCAATAAAAAGAAGAAGTGTTAATTTAGTCTCTCAAAGAATAAGGGTAGTCTGACATCGACTCAAAAGATTCTAGACTTCGGCTTTTTCTTTCACTTTATAAAGTCTAGTAATTGTGCCTGCTATCTTGTTTCTTATTCTCTTGTTTATCCCGATATCTAAGTGCTCTTGTATCTTGCTTTTGTTTTTTTGGAAGTCGGCGTTGAAGTCTTGGGGGTAATCCTTTAGAAGCTTCACTGCAACGCGTTTCAGATACGTTTGTTTTATTCGGCCCATTTTTATCGGAGAAAAGACTTAAGACAAACTCCTATATAAATTCGGTTGAGGTCTGCCGGCTTCAACGAAGGCCCGGCCGAGTCCGTATCCGATGTTCGTCGACAAACGGCTTAGGAGGTCTAAAAGGTGCTGCTCGGGTTCTGCCCGTTGGACTTTGGGTTTGCCTCGGATTTCTCCGAGTTCAGCTGCCAGATCGATTGCGGCCTCCAAACCACCCAATTCGTCTACTAGACCCAACTCCTTTGCCCTTGAGCCCAGATAGATGCTTCCGTCGCTGATCGATCTTGCGTATTCAAGGGAGAAATTCCGGTTTAAGCTGACTTCTTCGACAAAGTCGTCGTTGACGTCGTCTATGAGCTTCTGAAACATGGCATGTTCCTCTTCGGTCATCGGCCGATAGGGGCTTCCAGAATCCTTGTAGGTTCCGCTCTTTATCGTTGTGGTGTTTATTCCAAGCCAGGAAAATAGGTCGTAGTAGTGCGAAAGGCTCATGATGACGCCGATTGAGCCTGTGATGGAGTCTTCGTCTGCGACGATCAAATCCGCACCTGATGCGGCGTAGTAGGCCCCGCTTGCGCCGGCTTCCCCTATCCATGCGACCACTGGTTTTTTGGTTGCTTTAACGGCCCGGGTCAATTCCCGGCTTGCAACGACATAGCCGCCTCCAGAGTTTATTTCCAACACAATGGATTTCACAGAAGAGTCTTCGTCGGCCTCTTTTAGGAGGTCTTTGATGGTGTCCACGTGGGCGCAGCTTGGACCCCCAAAAGTCGTGGGGCAGCCTTCCATGGTGATGACTCCCTTCACAGGGATGACAGCCACTTTGTCGCCGAAGACATAGACTTCATCGAGAAAACTAGCAAGAAAAAAGATAAGCGCAGCGATAACGATAACGGAGAATACAACCAGCAAAGCCAACGCCATCTTCCACTTATTATCCAAAGTATACACCACCCAATAAAATCAAAGCTCAAAAGAATAAGATAATGGAATATAAAAGTGGTGGTTTTCACAGAAGAAACAGGTTGAAAAGGCTAAAGCGAAACTGTATCTATACGGGTTAGGTCCTCATAAGGCTATTAGACTTGTTCGATGCAGATATTGTCCACACATCTACAATCTGGAATAATCCTGTCTTGTTCAGGACACCTAATTACTCTTCTCATCAGATGATACCACTTATTTCTGCAAAGAAAGGCACACTCAGAGGGATTTCTTCGGGATATACAGTCTTCATCTTCTTCACAGTATAAGGAATCCTGAAAATATTCTGAATTGACGGTAGTGCTTGTATTAGGGCTTGTTAATGTTGTTGAGGAGATATTAGCAGTTGGAGAAATTATCTCTTCAGATTGTTCAGTTATGCAGCCTGAAGTCAACACCAAAAGAATTAGCCAGCACCCCCATCTCATTTTCTTTTTCTATTTCGAAAAATCCTCACCTATCGGGGTG
>JBDREA010000118.1:0-15867 GCA_043820265.1 Candidatus Altarchaeota archaeon
TGCAAAAGAAAAAAATATAAAAATCATCAACTCGGCAGAAACCCCAGAGATCGCAGCATCCGTATCGGAGCTGGTTTTCGGGGGACTAATCTCCCTAATACGGAACATACCCTATGCTGACAGCTCAACAAAGGCTGCAAAGTGGGAGAAAAAAGCCTGCAAAGGCGTGCTTTTGGATGGATTGCTCTACGGAAAAACGATAGGCATCATAGGATTTGGGCGAATCGGACACGCAGTAGCAAAAAAGGCGTTGGCCTTCGACATGAAAGTCCTAACATATGATCCCCACCCCCCAAAGGAGAATCCCAAGCACGTACAGCTAGTGGAGTTAAATAATCTACTCAATCGATCAGACATAATCACCCTTCACATTCCCTCCATTAAAGGCCCAGGAGGAACCGAAAACTTTTTTAATGCGGAAAAGATAAAAAAATGCAAGGACGGAGCAGTCGTAGTAAATACCTCTAGGGCAGCAATCTGGGACGAACAAGCAGTCGTAGAAGCTCTGAAAAAAGGAAAACTCGGCGGAGCAGTAGTCGACGTCTTCATACAAGAGAAAGTCGACTCCCCATCTGAACACGTCTACGACCAAGTAAAAGAAAAAACAATCCTGACGCCACATCTGGGTAGTCAGACAGTGGGATGCCAGAAAGCATCAGCAAAACATCTAGTGGAAAAAATCAAGGAAATGGCTCTGTAGAGAACATCCCCTAAGTGGTCTTGGAGGGTGTTCCTTTAAACCTGGCGTCCTAGCCTCTGTTTTCCCCCCCTACGAGCAGCTAGCTCCTGACAGAACTGCCCGAGTGACCTTCCTAAAGGCCGAAAATTTTTTGCTACACCAAAACCAATAGCCGCAATACCAAATAAAACCGCCATTTCCATTCCAAACTGTGAGAGATTCTCAGCACTGAGCGGCGATCCAGGATCTATGGGAGGCGTTTCCAATATATTGATCCCGGTGGTGTTGGAAAATTTTGCCATGAGAAGGCTACCAATGCCGATATAATTAAAGCCCATATAATCTGCAAATCCTATTAGATTTGATTTTAATCCACTCGGGGGACTTAGAGGTTTTGTCTCGGGAAGTTCTTGCATAGGTGCCCTCCCGATAGCGGTTCTGGTTATTTGAGTCATATTTACTTCACAGTTAAAGCTTTTCTGAGTCAACAATACATTTTGTTATAATGGTGTCCAACTCCTTGACCACTGTTTTTCTCTGCTCATCTGTTGTATCAACTAGACCGGCTTCCACGAACCGCAGATCGTTTACTTCAGCGACAATACCTAGTTTACTGCATACTGGAGACTTAAATATTTCCTGCAGATTCTTGTTTGAATCCAGTTCGTCCATGATGGAGCGTAAAATATCCAATCGTATACCCACCATAGGGTGTTTTATTTTCTCTTTCAACTCATCCAGTAACTTTTCTTCAGCACTTTTATCCTTATCGTCCATGTATATTACCCTAGGATATTATCGTTAAAAACCTTCTCTCATACACCATTGTCTCAATATTAGAGAAAATTAAGAAGAAAAGATAGAGTGTATCTTTTATTATCGTTTTGGACATTATATTATCCAAGATTATTGGGTGATGTGAAATGGATTTGCGCGGTTTTATTGATGAGTTGGAGAAGGACGGAAAATTAATCCGGATCAAAGAAGAAGTCGATCCCTATCTTGAGGTTGCGGGTATTCAAGCCAAACGCGACGGAGAGACTCTGTTTTTCGAGCAAGTCAAGGGATCTGATTATCAAGTTGTGACTGGAGTATGCGGTTCCCGAGACAACTTCGCCAAGGCGCTGGGATGCAGGAAGGAGAAATTGATTCCAAGGATCGCGAAGGCCATAGAGGCAAAAAAGGAACCTAAAGCGGTTAAATCCGGTGCCTGCCAGGAAATAGTCGAAAAAAAAATTGATTTATCGACCATCCCCATACTCACCCACGCAACAGTCGATCTCGGCCCCTACATTGCAAGCGGAGTATACGTCTGTAATGATTCGGAATTGGGTTACAATCTAAGCTACCACCGGGCTTCACCATTCGAAAAAAACAAGCTCGTAGCTCGCATCTGTCACCGCGACCTTTACAAATATATGAAAAACGCTGGTGGCACCCTTGACATCTCTATCTGCCTTGGATTGCATCCGGCAATAATGCTCGCCGCATCTGTTTCTTCCGGAACCGAAACCAACGAATACTGCATCGCCAACGACATGCACCCGCTTACAGTAGTAAAAGGGGTCACAAACAACCTTCTTGTTCCTGCTGATGCGGAATTGGTTCTTGAAGGAACAATAACCACTGATGAACTACACGAAGAGGGACCATTCCCAGACATCAGCGCGACACCTGACAAGGTCAGACAGGAGCCGGTCATCACAGTAAATTGCATAACTCACCGCAAAAATCCAATCTATCAAGGATTACTGCCTGCAGCTCGAGAGCACCGCCTTCTAATGGGAATGCCAAAGGAGCCGACCATCTATAAGAAAGTCAACGAGGTCGCCACCTGCAAGAATGTATCCCTTACAACCGGTGGATGCTCGTGGCTTCATGCAATCGTCCAGATCGAAAAGAAGAATGCCGACGATGGCAAAAAGGCGGCTGAGGCAGCGTTTGAGGGCCACAAGAGCCTCAAGAACTGCGTGGTCGTAGACGACGACATCGATATCGAGGACATAAACGACGTTGAATGGGCTATCGCCACGAGAGCTCAGCTAGACAAAGATGCAAAGATCTGGCGGGGTCCAGGTTCAAGCCTAGACTGCACAGCCGAAAAGATGGAGGGATCAGACCGCCTGATGACCTGCAAGGTCGCACTCGACGCAACTATCCCCTGGGACAAGGGAGACATCAAATCCTTCAAGAAGGTAAAGTTGGGGGAGTAGATGGACGAAACCCTGTGGGAGGAAATCTTCACAAAGGAGGTTGAATCCTTTAATAAAAAAGCCCCGCAACCCTCCCATTCCCATCAGTTAGATCACAGCTTTCGGGTCTGGAAAAAGTGCAAGATTCTTGGTGAAAAATTGGGCGGAGATCTGGAAATTCTTATAGCAGCAGCTTTCTGCCACGATTTGGGAAGGCAATTGGGATTGGAAATACACGGGGAAAAAAGCGCTGAACTCGCCATACCAATTCTTGAAAGACAAAATTTTCCCCCTCAAAAAATTCCTTTAGTCCTAGATGCAATAAAAAAACATGATTATACAACTCCTTCCACAGAACGTATCTTTCTCGAAAGCCAGATCCTCTACGACGCGGACAAAATGGATGCGTTTGGAGCCATTGGTGTAGTACGACACATAAACTTCCATCTAAACAAAGGGGACTCCATTGAAATGATCCTTAGGAACCTTAGGAAACGGTGGGATGGATTGACTCTTTCTGAAAGCAAGGAAATCATCAAAAAAGACTACGAGTTTATAGTTGATTTTTTTCTCCGGCTACAAAAAGAGATTAAATGATGAAGGGGATCATCTTTGACGGGGATGGCATACTCTTTGATTCGTTTAACGCCAACCTGAAGGCCCACCAGGAGGTTCTGGCACGATACGGAGTTCTGTTCACGAAAGAGTATTATCTTCAATCGCAGGGGAGAAAAACCCAGGAGATGCATAGAGAATCATTTGAAAAAGCTGGTTTACCCTTTCCGGAAAATATCGATAAAATATCTGATGAAAAAAACTTGTTATATCGAAAGAGTTTTCTTGGAGAAGTCTTGATGCTGCCGGGTGTCCGGGACTTTCTAAAAGATCTAAAAAAGGAAAATGTTTTAGTCGCAGTCGCAACCGCGATGTTTTCGAAGAATATCTCTGCTTTACTTGAAAAATTCGATTTAAACGATTTTTTCTCGGTTGTCGTCTCAGGAGATGATGTTAAACGGGCAAAACCTGATCCCGAGATCTATCGACTTGCCGCTGAAAAGTTGAATCTCGATCCAAGGGAATGTGTGGTGTTCGAGGACGCACCTCTGGGGGTCAAATCTGCAAAGGCTGCGGGCATGAAGGTGGTTGGCGTCCTCACCGGCAGTGGAGAACGCGAGGAACTCGAAAAAGGAGGCGCAGATTTAATAATCGAAACACTAAATCAATTCTCCGTAGGTGATCTTAAATGTATCTGACGAAGGAAGAGGAAAAGATTCTCGCAGGCGAGGAAGGGAACGCCGCAGCCAAATCCATGAAAATATTAGTCGCCCTGGGTGAGATTTATCGGGCGGAAAAACTCATCCCTGTCGGCAGCGTCCAAGTGGCAGGAGTCAGTTATCACAACTTAGGAGACGCTGGACTCGAATACCTGGCCGAGCTTGCAAAGGATGGGCAGGTCAAGGTCTTAACGATGCTAAATCCTGCTGGCATGGACTTGGAAAACTGGAAGAATCTAGGGATTTCGCCTGAGTTCGCAAAAAAGCAGGAATTAGTAATTGAGGCCTTTGCAAAAATGGGTATAACGACTACTTGCACGTGTACTCCTTATCTGATTGGAAATCTCCCAAGGTATGGTGAGCACATCGCCTGGGCAGAGTCTAGCGCAGTAACCTTTGCAAACAGTGTGATTGGAGCAAGAACGAATCGGGAGGGAGGACCCTCGGCACTCGCTGCTGGCTTGATAGGAAAGACTCCATCATATGGACTTCACTTGGAGGAGAACAGACGTCCAACGATTCACATCGAAGTTTCTGCAAACGTGGAAACACTTCCAGACTTTGGAGCGCTCGGTTATGTGATCGGAACGAATGCCAAAGGTGAGATTCCATACATCACAGGTATTAAGGATGCGGACACAGACAAGCTTAAAAGTTTTAGTGCTTCAGTTATCACCTATGGCTCTAAGCCAATCTTTCACATGGAAGAAATCACACCTGAAGCAGAAAAATACAGTCCCCCAAAAGAAAAGATTATGATTGATGCAAAACAGCTCAAAGAAGGATATGAGGCCTTAAATGACGAGGTGGCAAACTTGACTTTCGTTTGCATCGGCTGCCCTCATGCGTCGATAAAGGAGATAGCCGAAGTCGCTGAAGTCATTAAGGGGAAAAAAGTTAAAGATGGGATGGAGCTATGGGTATGCACTGCCCGTCCGATGAAATCCATTTCAGACAATCGTGGCTATACCAAGGTAATCGAGGACGCGGGAGGAAAATTCGCCTGCGACACTTGCATGGTCGTGGCCCCCCTGAAAGGCCGCTTCGACAATGTCGTTACGACTAGCGCGAAGGCGTGCTTTTACAGTCGCGGAAAAAACAAGATGGCGACAAAAATAGGCTCAATCGAACAATGCATCGATACGGCGGTGAGCGGATTATGGAAATGAAAGGAAGGATCATAAACAAGGGCGTGGCAGAAGGGGAAGCTTTGGTAAGCGAGGATCCGATTTCATTCTATGGAGGAGTTGACCCAGAAACGGGAAACATTGCTGATAAAGACAGCAAACTTGACGGGCAATCCATAACTGGAAAGATTCTTGTTTTTCCATATGGGAAAGGATCGACTGTCGCACCCTACACCATCTATCAGCTCGCAAAAAACGGCAAGGCTCCGCTTGCGATGATCAATAAGGAAGCAGAAACAATTGTGGCAGTCGGATGCATTATAAGTGACATTCCGGCGGTAGACCAAATCGATATCGAAAAAATCAAAACAGGAGATCATGTTAAAATCGAAGGGGAGAATGTTTCAATAAAAAAATAATCCCCTTCAAATCATCTTTTTACGGTGTTAAATATGCGAATGTTAGTTGCATTTCTCTTTTTGATTTTAATTTCTGGGTGTCTGGGGGGTGAAGAGGGGATTGAAGGCAAGCCAGTTGTCTCTACTACAACTTCAATTATGAAAACATCTTCCATCTCATCAACTTCAACAACAATCCTACTACCTAACCTTTCACCAAAGGAACAAGTCGAGCAAGTCCACATTCAAAACCTAAAATATCTCCTTGAGGGAAACGCCGAAATGATATCAGCTGCTTACTCGCCCGATTATATTGATCTTGGAGGCGGTCCTCAGGGGACAGGGAAAGTTCAACATAGCGTAGAGAACTTTGAAAGAATCTTTTCAAGTCCAGGGTTTGAGGAAATTCAGGGAAGAGAAGTCGAGGAACTCGTAGAGCTAGAAGGTATCGAGATCTACTCATATGAAGAAATATTAGATTCAGAGTACAAAGACGCAGGTAAGATAGTTGGTTTTCAATTCCAGGAAGGAGATTATATGGTTTTTCTCCATGGACTAGAAGGATCACCGCTATATGACGGCTGGGTTGGGATCTATAGACTGGAAGAAGGAGGCTGGAAACTGATAGCAGGGGATTAATTGTCTTTTTTCCTTGCTCTAAACCGAAACACAATTCCCCCAACAAGGAGAATTCCCCCAAAAAGCCCAAATACGACAAAGATAATTGTCCCCACCAGAGAGATTGTTGGAATGATGTCTGATACTGCAACCTTCCATTCTTCATCTGGGGCAGGATTATCCGGGTCTTCAGGCGTGTATTCCAATCCTCCGATTATAAACGCACAAATGGCGCCAAAAAAGCCAACTACTATGAACAACAAACCCAAGATGATGATCCAAGTCGATTTCATCCTACATCATTTAATGGACTCTTTTTATATAAATCTGTTCGCCTGAGGTTATTTATCATGGGGCGATTCGATGTGGGTTGGGCCACTCTTGCAGGACTGTTTTTGTTTATGGGGGCAGCTTTGGGTTTTGAAGTAGTTTTGGTTCGTTTTTTCTCTATAATCCTCTGGCATCACCTTGCGTTCATGGTAGTAAGCATCGCAATGCTCGGTTTGGGAGGGGCTGGCACATTTCTTGCATTGAAACCTGAGCTATCTGAGAAAAAAGCCGATTACATACCTGGATTTGGAAGCCTCGGATTCGTTTTGTTTGCTTGCCTGGGTTTTTTCGTGCTCAATAGACTACCCCTAGATTCTACTCGTCTATCCTGGAGTCTTATTGAGCTGATATACCTCCTTTTCTACTACATAGTTTTTGGAGCTGCTTTCTTCTTCGTGGGATTGGTAGTGGCATCGTTACTTCAGAGATTTCCCAAAGACACCTCCCTTGTCTATGGTATAAATCTAATTGGGTCAGCTGTTGGCTGCGTTATCGGGCTTTATGTCTTGTCCCTATATCCTGGTGGAGTCGTACTGATTCCATTGTTTTTCATGGCTCTAGTTTCTGCCGTTCTTTTCTCCTGGCAGAATCCTAAGTGGCGCTGGAAAGTTGGACTAGTCTCCGCCCTAGTTTTTCTCACCCTGATCTTTTTGCCCGTATCCTGGTATGATCTTTCTGTTTCACCGTACAAGGGCTTAGCTTTGGCTCTCACATATCCTGGGGCGCATGTTAGATCTATGTCTTTTGATCCCACAACACGTTTGGATGTCATCGAAAGCAGGGGGATACACTACGCACCCGGTTTGAGTTTGAACTTCAAAGGCGAAATCCCAAAACAACAGGGCATCACTGTTGACGGGGGCAACCTACAGGGACTAACATCAGGTGATTGCACACCTGGGAACTGGGAATTCACTGACTACCTGCCTTCTGCTTTGGGTTACTACCTGAAGAAAAATGCTACTATTTTGGTGGCTGGTGTTGGAGGAGGCCTAGATCTTTTATCCGCCAGATGCCATAATGCAAACTCGATTGTAGGTATAGATAATAATCGATTATTAGTGGAAGAGTTGGAGAAAATCGAATATGGCCTCGATGGCCCCTCTATCAAACTTGTTTCCGAAAACGAACGCAGGTTCCTCCTTCGGGATGAGGATCTTTATGATTTGATAATAATTCCTCCAAGCCAAAGCATCATCTCCTCGACTTCCGGTTTATTTGGCTCAAACGAAGATTACCGATATACTGTAGAGGCATTCCAGGAGTATCATCGTCATCTGAAACCCGATGGCTTGATAATTGTCACTCGCTGGTTTCATTTTCCGCCAAGAGAGCATCTGCGTTTGGCCTCGTTGGCGGTTTCGTCTTTGGAAGATGTAGGGGCCTCTGATCCCAGTGGGCACATTGTCGTATTCCGGTCCCCTGTAACCTACTCCCTCATTATGAAGAAGAATAAATTCGACAACAATGAAATCGAAGCGATTAATAGATTTTTAGATAGTCGAGGATATGCTAGTCTGTACCCGCAATTTGGATCAGTTGAAGGGATAGTTGACGAATTCACGACCGAGTTACTTAAGGCTATCATAGAAGAGGGACCTGAGTCTAAGTATGCATCAAATTATGTCTTTGATGTTGGTCCAGTCTATGATGATCGCCCCTATCTTTCGAATTATGTTAAGTGGACTCAGTTAAGAGAATTCGTTAAAAGCGTCGAAGGCAGACCTCATGCATTCCTCGAAGGTGGATTTTTGATAATGGTCGTTTTCATTGAAGCCATAATGATCTCTTTATTTTTATTTTTTTTACCTCTCGTTAAGATAAAAAGCTTTCCGAAGGGTACTGGCTACATGTCAGCATACTTTTTCTTCATCGGAGTCGCCTTCATGCTGATTGAGGTGAGCTTGATCCAAAAGTTCATTTTGGTTTTAGGCTGGCCCATCTACTCATTTGCGTTCATAGTTACAGTATTGTTAGTTTTTGCGGGATTTGGCAGTTTGATCCTCCCGAAACTCTCAACCAGAATACGTAAGCAAATGCTCTTCTGCCTACCCTTCTTGATCTTTTTTCTATCAGTTGTTTCTTATACTAACTGGATCCTGGAATATGGACTGATTAATTCTTTGCTGACCTCAATAGTGATTTTGGCACCCATTGGGTTCTTGATGGGATTACCTTTTCCTATTGGATTAGAGATTGCAGCAGCAGGAGATCAGAAATCGATTCCCTGGATGTGGGCGTCGAATGCTTTCGCTTCTGTTATTGCGAGTGTAGCTGCTGCTCTCATCTCGTTGGAGTTAGGATTCACAGTAGTTTTATTGATCGCCGGAATCTGCTACCTTGCAGCATTTATGATTGTTTCACAAAGGATGTAATGGAAATGGACTTTCAAATCCTACTCACACTCATAAACGACAAAGATGTTTTAGTCTTTTTTTTGCAGGTTTTATTTGTTGCAATGCTTCTGGAACGGCTTTACGTACACATCACTCATAAGACCAAGCTGAATAAATCCCTAATAATGGTGCTCTTCATATGTCTCCTTCTCTCATTTACATATACACCAAGATACACGTTTAGGGAGATGCCCCCCAAAGTCGAGTTCGGCGAAAACGTCACTGACCCATACCAAGAGATACGCAGTTTGATGGTGGGGCGCCAACTATTAACACGGGATATAACCGACTCCAAAGTTTTAACAGTAATGAAGGATGTTCCAAGGCATCGCTTCATCCCGACCGAGTTGTGGGGGAAAGCCCACGAAGACCACTCCCTACCTATCGGCTATGGGCAGACAATCAGTCAGCCCTATATCGTTGCATTGATGACCCAGAGTCTCAGTGTCAAACCGACTGATAAGGTCTTGGAGGTGGGAACCGGATCGGGTTACCAGGCTGCAATCCTATCGGCTCTGGTTGAAGAAGTATATTCGATTGAGATAGTCCCTGAGCTGGCTGCTAGAGCGAATAGGACGATGAAAGAAGTCGGTATAAAAAATGTATGGATCAAGGCAGGGGACGGCTACTGGGGCTGGGAGGAATACTCCCCATTTGACGCTATCATCGTAACTGCAGCAGTCGATCACGTACCTCCTCCGCTTCTAGCACAGCTTAAAGTTGGGGGTTTACTAATCCTCCCCCTGGGAGATACAAGAACCTATCAAACATTAACTTTGATCGAAAAGAGAAGTGACGAAGAGTACAAGCTTAAATACATAACAGGCGTCCGCTTCGTTCCTCTCACAGGGGCTGGAACGGAAACGAATGCCTAAACCAAGTAGGTTTTTATCAAAGGAAATTATATCTTCTCGCACTGTTCCTTTATGTCGGTAAAATAAATTTTTTCGCATAAGCTAGAGTCTTTATTTGTATATGCTAGCGAGAGAAAGCAGTTGTCTCTAATCTGTTGTTCATCTATTGTTTCGCAGAGTTCTGGATCCTTCCTTTTATAAGCAACTCCAGAAATGCATTGGTCTTTTATGTCAACATAAAGGATCTGATCGCATAAGGAAATATCATCGTTAGTTTGTGCGTGACGAGCGAGGCATCGACCCTTCTCCTCTGGATGGGTCATGTTATCGCAGTTTGGAAGCTGGGCAAGTATGGCACCAACATGTTGTTTACATAGCGTCCTATGCGGGAGATTTGAAATCTTTTCGCAAATGTCAAGGTCGTATTTGTAGTACGCAACACTCATAAAGCAAAGGCCTCTTGTATCATCTCCTACAATTAATTCCTCGCAAATTGAGATGTTATAATTCTTGTCTACTATCCCCTTCAGGCACCGGTCCCGCCATTCACTATCTTCGATTGACATACATATTGGAATGCTTTCCCTGGCGATACCAACTCTTTCGATGCATGATTCCCTCCATTTATTTTGTATAGCGGTTCTCTCACATATCGATAAGTCCTTGGTGGCTTCAGCGACCTCCCTATAGCAATAATCTCTCAAATTTTCTTGTGTTGTCACTTTCTCGCAGATCGTTGGTTCCCCGATAGCAGATGCAACTTTTGTCATGCATTCAACTTTTGCCCTTCCCTCAGGTATCCTTTCGCAGACTTGTACATCACCTTTTTTTATCGCAATACCTGTGAGACATTCGTATCTTCTACGCAACTCTTTAATTTGTTCACATAGGGAGATATTTCCCTGGGAGACTGCTTCGATATTAAAGAATTTCATCCAACATCTACCTTCCCTGCATTCGCATGAGTCCGGATCAGAGCAGCCACTGATTGACTGGCAGGAGATAAGTTCCTTCGAATAATTTTCCATGCCTTTTTTGTTTACGCAATTGCACCCAGCGGCGAAACAGTCGCTGTCATTTCGGCAACTCAGAAATAATCTAGTGGGATCGTCATAGACTGCCTTCATTGCAGACTCACAGTGGACTTTGTAAGATATGAGGGGGAAAAAGGCATTCCAAAGCCCGCTAAATAACAATAAAACCAAAAGAAGCAAGATTAGTAACATCAGTCCGATGAATACGGCAATTACCTTTCTCATCCTTGTTTGATCAATTATTATAGTTGCGGTCATAACTTTCTTGACAAAAGAGGTATTCGTTATGTCCGCAAATATACTAAAAATGCCTAAGGCATTTTTGTACGCATGTAGCCTATGGCTACCTAGCGTATTTGAGGGCAAAAGAAAGTGTCTAAAATGTTTTGCCCTCAACTATAATATGGTTTTTTAAGTTCTACTTTATTTCATTATTCTAAAGGTTAAATATGGGTTTCGGCAAAGGATTCGGGAAGGTGATACTTTTCGGGGAGCATTTCGTCGTCTATGACGGAATGCCTGCAATAGTCTCAGCCATTGACAAGTCTACGACAGCTGAAGTTAATCGAACTTCTAATCCTGGATTTTTTATCACAGACAACCGGCATGCAACACCAGGATACAAGGAAAACTACGCTAAGCAGCAAAAAGAGAGCGTTGAGCGCATGGTCGCTGAAATGGGCCTCGACTTCTCAAAGGATGGAGTGGATATCAAACTTGCAGGAGACCTTTTTGTCGCAGGGGGGATCGGTGCATCGGCTGCAAGCTGCGCCGCAATTGCGCGTGCTCTTTCCGACGAATACGGCCTCAGCCTAAGCGACAAACAAATCAACGAGCTCGCGCTGGAAGGAGACAAAGCTTATGCGGGAAATCCGTCGGGAGTCGACAACACTGCTGCAGTGTACGGAGGCCTTATCTGGTTTCAAAAGGAACCTCCGATCATGGAGCTGATGAAGACGCCTGAACCTGTCAGGATTGTAATGGGGAACACAGGAAAGGTCGCCAACACAAAGGTGGCGGTCGCAGGCGTTAGGGAGAGAAAGGAAAAGGACCCTGAAAAATATGGTGTAATCTTCGAGGACGCCAAGAAACTTGTATTTGATGCGAAAGAATCTCTTCTTTCCGGAGACCAGGATAGAACGGCTAGACTTATCAACCGGAACCATGGGCTCCTACAGGAAATCGAGGTCTCAAGCCCAGAACTCGACAAACTCTGCGAGATAGCTCTTGAAAACGGGGCACTCGCAGCAAAGATGACTGGTGGGGGGATGGGCGGCTACATGTATGCTCTAACTCCAGACGAGGAATTGCAGAAACAAGTAGTTTCCGCGATGGAAGCTGAAGGATTCACGGCGTTTGCCACGAATGTTGGCGTATAAAATTAAAGATGGCCATCAAGAGGATAAAGACCGGAATAGAAGGACTGGATGCCATGGTAGATGGCGGCTTAGAGAAAGGAACCCAAGTCTTGGTTATTGGCGAAGTCGGTGCCGGAAAGACTATTTTCGGGTTGCACTATCTCTACGGCGGGGCTTTGAGGGGGGAAGCCGGTTTGTTGGTGACCTTTGAGGAACCAGGGGATTCCCTTCTTGAGACCATGAAATCGTTTAATTGGCGGGCCGAAGAGTTCATAGAAGAAAAGAAACTCAACATACTCCAGATTAAACTAAGCGAACTCACCCATGAAGTCGAGTCAGGATTCGATATGATAAAGCAATGCATCGCGGAATTGAAACCGAAGAGGCTTGTAATCGATTCAGTGGGAAGCATCAATAGCCTTTTCCCCGGTCTTCCAGATCGTAAAGCAGCTATGCACAAGCTCACAGACACCGTCCGGGAGTCCGGTTGCACTACTCTTCTGCTTTCTCAACCTGAGGAAGGCCAAAACGCCCATCAAAGGCACGGGGGGCTCGAGATAATCGTCGACGGAATAATCGGATTAAACTACATCCTGAGCTCAGGAGACACTCGATTCAGGAGCCTTGAGGTACTCAAGATGAGGCGCACGCATCACCACAACAAAAGGGTCTGGTTCGAGATAAAAAACGGAATATATGTTGACTACGAAGAGGGGGGGTCGATAATCTGGTTGAGGAAAAAATGAGCAAAACTTATCCATGCCCCAAATGCAAAGTCCAAATGCTGAAGATAACCCAACCAGACGGAAAATTCCTATTGGTATGCAGAAAATGCAGGGGACACAGGGGGCCATTCAAGGGAAAGCTAAGCCACCTACCGGATGAAGTCAGAGAAGAGATGCGGAAGTGATTTCCATTCCCTTTAAGAAGTGATCTTCGTCCCCTTAACTTTCTTCCCTTCTAAGGTTTTTTCGAGTACTCCCGGCTTTGAACCGTTGATGATGCAGGAGTCAATATTTCTGTTGATAGCGAGGTCAAACAGTTCTTCTACTTTTCGTTTCATCCCTCCTGTCACGTCTGTTCCTTTGACTTTTGTGTAGTTGAGTTGATTCGAATTTTTTTCGGTTATCTTGGGAATTACAACTCCTTTTTCGTCAAGTATTCCGTCTACGTCTGTAGCGATGATCACTCTCGTGGCTTTGAGTTTTTCGGCTAAATACGGAACCAAATGGTCTCCTGAAAGGATGTTGAATCCTGTCACAAGGTCTATGAGGACATCGCCGTAGCTTACAGGAACTATGTCTTTTTCTATCAGTTTTTCAACCACTTCCACTGGAAAAGATGCGAGTTTTTTCGCTTGGAGTATCCCCCCTGCCGAAGGTTGAAGAGATATGGCTGAGATACCTGCCTTCTGCAGCGCAGCCACGACCTGTGAGTTCAATTGTTCCATTGACTGATGGGTCAGGGGAACTCCTTCGAGCTGCCAGTCCTGGCTTATCCCATCTGCCAACTTGAACTTTTTTGCCAACACATGGCCGTACGGTCCTGCTCCGTGGACGACGACCAGTTTGAAGCCTTTTTTGGTTTTTGCAGATGATATCTCACCACAGAGCCTATTGAGGTTTTTCTCGTTTACCTTGGCCTGATCCTCGCTCTTATGGGTAATTATGCTTCCACCGAGTTTCAATACTATCAGCTCAACCATCTAGAACCTCTCCCAGATAAATACCTCTTCAAGACCCTTTTTCGGCGGACTCCCTGCCTTCTTTATTATGTAGCCAAGTGGGATCAAGCTTATCAATTTAATGCTGCTTGGCGCATTCAGGAGTTCCAGGACTTCACCTGCGTAAGTTTTTTTGTCGCCTGCCACCCAACATCCCCCAAGTCCTTTAGAATGGGCGGCGACCAGAATATTCTGTGTCGCAGCCGAACCATCCTCCAAAAAGTATTTTGTATCCTCACATACCACAACTATGCATGCCGAGGCGTTTGCGATGAACGATCCGTAATCGCAGATGCTCCCCAACTTCTCCAACACTTTTTTTTCTGTAACCACTACGAACTTCCAGGGCTGGATGTTTCTTGCGCTCGCAGCAAGCCTACCGCAGTCTACAATCTCTTCAAGCACATCCTTTGGGATCACTCTTTTCTGGAAGCTTCTTATGCTCCTTCTACTTTTAAGTGCCTCAATGGAATCCATTTTACCCCTATTTTTTACCCCACTTTTTGTAGAGGTTGTGTTCGATAGATAGTGAATCAAGTATTTTTCCCACAAAAAAACCAATGACGTCTTCGACGGATTCAGGTCGCGGATAGAATGCGAGATTTGGGGGAAGGATTATCGCGCCAGCAGTCTTTAGTTCAGCCATGTTTTTTAGTGCCGAAAGCGAAAGCGGTGTTTCTCTGGGACAGACAACCAGTTTTTTCCCCATCTTCAACATATTTTCAGCAGCCCTCACAATCAAGTCGTCTGCGTATCCGTTTGCGCAGGCAGATAGCGTTTTCATGCTGCAGGGTACGATTACCATGGCGTCAACCGGAAACGAAGAGGAAGAGATGGGTGCAGCGAGATTATTCTGTCTGTAGCTATGCGAGGCCTTTTTTTCAAGAGGTTCAACCGAAGGATATCCTTCGTATTTGCCTACCTTCTTTGCGGCCTCTGATATTATTAGGAATGTTTCCTGGCCTTTAAGATTATCCAGTAACTTATCAGCTAAGACGATGCCTGAAGCCCCGGTTACCCCTACTACAACCTTCATATTTTTTGACTACAACCTTGATATTATCTGGAGATAACTTTTCTTTAATCCTTTATAATATATACTTTGATAGCAGATGATACCAGAATACAAAGTCGAATTGAAAGCTCTCTCAAAGGAGAACCTTGGGGGACTCATACTGTTGGAGGAGAAATTCTTTGCAAAACATGCAAAAGAGCTTCCCATGCTCGCTGGAGAATCACGCATTAAGACAGTCAATGAGTTTTTGAAAAACGAACGTCTCGGGAAGATAAATTTAGAAGAAGCTTCTAATTTTCTCTCTGGTTATGGGCTTTTAGATCCGCTTTTCGCAGACGACAAGATTGAAGAAATCCTAATAGATGACATAAGAAATCCAATTCTCATCGTTCACAGGGAGTTGGGTAAGATGAAGACCAACCTTCAATTCACTGACTTGGAGGAGGTTGACAGATTCATTCGCAAAGTAAAGCTTTTCTCTGGGGTAAAAGCCGACAAGCAGATAGTCGATGCCCAGCTGCCTGAAAACATCCGAGTAAACGTCACACTGCCGCCAACCTCATTTAGGACACCCTCAATAACGATTAGAAAATATCTCGAGGAGCCGCCAAGCATTGCCTCACTCATAAAAAACAAGACTTTGGACTGTGAGATCGCATCCTTTCTGTGGCTATGTATCGAAGGCCTGGGCCTTGCACCCCAAAACATCGTAATCGCTGGGATCGCGGCATGCGGGAAGACGACGATCCTCAACGCATTAATGGCATTCACACGGGAATCAGAAAGGATAATCTCCATCGAAGACACTCTTGAACTCGACCTCGGATACCAAGAGGATTGGGTGAGGATGAAGTCAAGCGACGAAGTAA
>JBDREA010000119.1:0-5085 GCA_043820265.1 Candidatus Altarchaeota archaeon
TCTTTGACCGTCTCAAACGAATCACTGGCCTGAAATCGGTCGAGACAATAGACAGAAAGGCCGAATCCCCCATAATCGGTCTAACAAGACACGGCTCCATCACTTTAGCGACCAAACCAGTAGAAGGTAGGAGGGGGCTTAGAAATATTGGATACCTAAGAATAGATTTGAGAGAAGACCCTGAAGCACCTATCAGTCCGCTTCATCTCGGAGAGATTACAGTAAATCCCAAAGTTGGGAAATCCTTAAAAGCATCAGCATTTATAACATCTAGATTGATTGACCTATTAGCCAACCCCGACGCACCGATATCAAATGAGACACTACACGACTTAACAAAATCCTTTGCGGGCATCGATAAAAAAACCCTCCACCAAAAAAAATAAATGCCCACGCCGAGATTTGAACTCGGGTCGGAAGGTCCGCAACCTTCTAGGATATCCATGCTACCCTACGCGGGCAAATTGTTGTGGTGTTTTGTTGTATTTTTACGTAGTGTTCGGTTAAAAGGAGTTGCTTTTTCGTTTTTCTTTTTGAGTATCCTAAATATAAAATAGATTCATTATGCCCCACATTAAGGATTGGAATTTAGGTTTAAGGCGTAGATCCGTCGCAAGAGATCTCGGAAAACACGCTGTCCCTCCCCTGATGGATGTGGAAGTCATAGATTCTGAAAAAGGATTTTATCTCAGGGATTTGAGGAGGAATCCTAAGCTGAAGGGTTTCCAAGATGATGAACTTATGCCTTTGGTGAGTGTGCAGGTAAAGGCAACTGCTTTAAAGGAGCAGCTTAGAAGTGAAGGTGTTGATTTAGCCGAAGTCCTGCTCCTAAAAAAAGCTTTCTCAAAGGTTAAGAGGGCAAGCGTTGAGGCTGAAGTAAGAAGTGAGGTAACTGAATCAACTATTCGAGAATATGTAGTTGAAGAAGCCCTAGAGGTTAGTTTGTTTGAGTCCATCATCCAAAGCGCTAAAACAAATGGTATGCCAGTTAAAGACTTTGTCGATGGCTTACCGAAGAAGTACGTGAAAAGATTTGAAAGGAAAAAACAAAAAAAACCGAAGATGGATGTTCTTAGTACGACTAATAGAAAGAAACCTAAGATCTTAGTAGACGTGGATTTGGACGCTAATGCCCATCACATAATCAAAGATACGAAAAGGATTTTTTGGAGAGGGGAGGCATCAAAGCTCGCCCCAGAACAGGCAGATACATATCGAAGCTTATTAGATGACTACTTCAAGGAGGAGAGGTTGATTCATCACATTATTGGAATTGATCCCACGAAGAGGTATCTAAAGCTATTCAATTTTCTGTTTGGTGAAAAACCTGGTTGTCTTTTTTCCCTTAAAAAGTTAGGCGGCAAGAAAGATAATGTAACCATGGGGGACAGCTTAATTCAGCTTCTCGATGGAGGAGGGCATGATTTCACCATAGATAGATTAATCGGGAGTGATGAATTTGTTTTTACGACCCTGAAATCCGGTGGCATCCACAAAGTTGATAGATTGGAAACCGATGAGTTTGAAGGTGGGACTATCGTACTGAAACCAAATGCGGCATTAATTGAGAATTTGATAGCCTTGAATGTGGATGACTCAGTCAATCTAGGTAGAAGATTCTGGAGTGAGGGTATGGAAGATACTTTTCAAGATAGGATGAAAAGATTAACAGGGGGAACATCGCCATTTATTAAAATCGATGAGAGATTAAGAGGGGAGCTTCCAAGTAGGTTGACTTTAGCGTACGTCCAAAACGAAATGCTCCCCTTGGAGGGATTGAACACTGTCCGAAAGGAGCTGGCTGTTCTTGGTTTTGGAAGGGAACCAACATGGTATCCTTCACCCATCTGGCCCAGACAAGTAATGATACCTGAAGGCGTGGGTCCCGAATTCATAGATAAGATCGTCTTAAAAACAGGACCATACAATGCTACTTCAGAGTACATAGACGGAAAATTCAAAGGGGAATACAGAATAGGAGGTAGGGACTGGAGAGATGTCATTGTGACACACGAAGAATACCATAAAAGCACCCGAATGGAGCGTGCTATAGAAACATCACGAAGAATCAAGGAGTTCGAGGAATCTGCGAGATAGGCCGATTATAAGTTCAGAAAGTTTTCGAGTATTCTGAGTCCGGCTTCCCCTGATTTTTCTGGGTGGAATTGGGTTGCATAGATGTTGTCTTGGCTTATGATGCTTGCGAATTCTATTCCGTAGTCTGTTTCTGCGGCTACGACGTCCTTATCTTTTGGGTCTGAGTAGTAGCTGTGGACGAAGTAGAAGTAGTCGTCGTTTTTGATTCCTGAAAGTAGAGGAGTCTCTTTTTTTATGTTGATGTTGTTCCACCCCATGTGGGGGACCTTAAGTTCATCATCGAACCTCCTGCATTTGCCTTCTAATAAACCTAAGCCTCTCACTCCAGGGCACTCTGCGCTTTCATCAAATATCAATTGGATGCCCAGGCAAACTCCTAAAAATTGTTTTTGGTCATCGATGAATTCCCGGATAGGTTGTTTGAACTTTTGGAGTTTACCCATAGCATTGCCGAAGGAGCCGACCCCAGGTAAGATGAGATGCGTTACTGAAACCAGGTCTTTGGGGTCAGTCAGATAATCGAAGTCGAATCCTGCTTTTTTCACTCCGTTGCCTATGCTTTTAAGGTTGCCAGCTCCGTAGTCGATTATTCCCACAGCAGACATTTTAGTTTTCAGAAATCACGGCTTTAACTATCTCCCTGTGGTTTTCCATGTCTTTTTCAGCTGTTGTGCCGTTGACTATGACATCGGCTCCTGCTTCAACTGCGGCTTTGGCCGATTGAGGATCATGTATCCCTCCCCCAACGATCAATGGAATATCAAGGGCCTCTTTAACCTTCTTGATCATTTCAGGCGGAATAGGATTTTTTGCGCCGCTTCCGGCTTCAAGATACACTGTGTGCATGCCAAAGTATTGGGCTGTCAAGGCGTAGGCTACAGCCTTGTCTAGATCGTTTGGCCCAATCGGATCTGGTTCTGCCACCTTTTCCACAGTCGTCGGTTCATCGCTCGTCGAAATAAGGATGTAGCCCAGAGGTATAATCGCGATACCTGCCTTTTTCACCAAAGGAGCCCCTTTAACCTGCTCAGACACAAGAAACCTCCTCTTCGTTGAATTAAGGCAGCTCATAAAGAAGATATAGTCTGCGTAAGGGGACACACCCTCCGCTGAACCGGGAAAAAGGATCACGGGGATATTGACGGATTCCTTGATGGCCTTCGTAACCTCGTTCACCGTTTTGGCGTCTGCTGTCGACCCGCCGATCATTAAAGCGTTTGATCCGAACGACTCGGAGGCTTCGGCCATTTCGGATGCTTCTTTGGGAGACTGCTTATCAGGATCTATCAAAGTGAAGTGGAGTCTTTTCCCCCCAACCAACCATCCTTCAATGACATTTTCCATCAAATTACCTCTGTAGCTTTCGCAAGCTCTTCCGCCTGGATTCTCGTCAAACCCCCCCGAAAAATCGTGTAACGCTTGCGGATTTTGTGGGCTGTGGCAAGAGCCTCAATAATCTCTTCATCGGTGACACCCAACTCCTTGGCATTGGTAGGTGCCTTAACAGCCTTAAGTGCGTCTCTGACTTTCTCCCAGCCGGCGTGATGGAGATAAGCGCTCATAATCGACCCAACCCCGCATTGTTCGCCGTGTAAAGCCGGTTTTTTTGCGATTTTTTCGAGTGCATGGCTGAAATTGTGCTCTGAACCAGAGCAGGGTCTAGAGCTTCCAGCGATTCCCATTGCCACCCCGCTTGAAACCAAAGCCTCAACCAGGATGCTTACCTCTCTTTGAACCTTTGAGGCATTTTTCATAACGATGCGTGCACTCATCATAGACAACGCAGCCGAGTAATCCCCAAAATACTCATGGTTCTCTTTTTGTGCAAGACGCCAATCAAGGATTGCAGTGTAATTAGAGATTACATCAGCAGCTCCCGAAGCTAGAAGGCGTTTTGGGGCCCTTCTTATGATTTTTGTGTCAGCAATCACCCCCAAAGGACTCTCGACTCCAAGAGAAGATTTTCCATCCCTCACAATCGAGGCTCTTGGAGAACTTATTCCATCGTGGCTTGCCGCTGTGGGGATGCTCAAGTAAGGTATTTTTGCATCGAATGCGAGAACTTTTGTCCTGTCTATCACTTTCCCGCCTCCGACTCCAACAAGAAAGCTTACCCTGCTTTGCTCTATGTGTGCGAGTTCCTCGGAAAAATCGTCTTTTTGGTTGTCCTTTAGGATATATATCTCATCGCATAGTTGTTTTCTTATCTCTTCGCCTGCTATTTTCGCAGTCGTGGGATCGCATATTATAAGGGATTTTCCTTTCAGATCTAGGTTATCGACGATCGTTCTAATGTCGTATATGGCATCGTCTCCAACAGTGACTATGCGCGGTAGTTCTATTCTTTTCACTTTGCGTTTCGATAATATAGTCGAGGGCTATCCTTCCGGGACAATATCTGATGCCCTCGAATACCCTCAACATCTTTGATGTTGGTGTGCAGGTAGCCTAAGGCTACCTAGCATATTTGCGGTCATAATTCACTTATTTCTAATCAAATAGGCTATGACCGCAACTATATTTGAAACAAATGATTAAAAACATCTAATTTTCCCCTAGGATATCTCTTTTTATAAATTTTGTCAACTATTGTCTTACGTACTAAACATTTTCTAATTAAAGTGGATGAGCAAAAAAAAAGATAATGGGCAATCGAATGCCGATGAAGGTAGGATTAGTAGCTCAGACCATGACCTGGAAAAAAAGAGGAAAGAGCTGAAATCCCTGGAACTGCTCCTCTTAGAAAAAGAGATCGCCAATGAGAAACGAAAGCTGGAAAGCAAGATAGAGGATAGAAAGAAGGCTTTGGCTTCTACTGAAGAAGAGGAGACTATAGGGGATGTTAAGATTCAGCAGTGGTTGTCGAAATTGGAGATGCTTGAGGGACAATTGAAGATAGAGATGCAGCAAAGCGGGCAAGAAAAAGAGCCTTTAGGCCCAACCATTGGAAAGACCGTTTCAAAGGATGAGGAAAAAGCCAAGCCTAAA
>JBDREA010000120.1:0-3983 GCA_043820265.1 Candidatus Altarchaeota archaeon
CTACTTCGCGTGAACCGTATCTGTTAAAGACCTTACAGTCGAATACACCTTCGATTAACTCCCTCTGGTGGAGGAAGAGTGTTTCTGCGGAAGTTATGATCCCATAAGGTTTAATACCCTCAACATTATTTTCCTTAATGAATCCTGCAAACAAATACAGTGCATGCGGATATGCAACCAAGATTTTGGGTTTGTATCGAGCAAGTTTTTCAGCGTAATCGCGCATTAAACTCTCGTTCAAGTCGAATGCGTTTAGCTTAAATCTCCGGAACAGGAAGAAATTGAATAACCACGATTTGATGTCCCACTCGGGGATATCGTGTGGGGCACCCCACAGCATACCTATTTTTTCGCCGATGTCCCAGCCAGACCACCTGTCATGTCTTATTACGGCTGCGTGAGCGTACTCCCCCTTCTGGCGGTCTTTGTAGAACCTGACGGCCTCACCGGTTGAGCCTCCAGAGTAGTCCAGGATCAACCTCTCCTTACTTATGTTTCTGGCCTTGAGTTTTTCAAGGTTCTCGTTCAAGTCTTTCCGGGTGAGTAGCGGGATTTTCGAAAAATCATCCTTGTCTTTTATGTCTTCTGGCCTTATTCTTTCTTCTTTGAATTTCTTCCGGTAGTAGGGCACGTTCTCGTATGCGTGCTCTAAAAGCTTTTTAAGTTTCTGCCACTGAAGCTCCTCTATTTCTTCGCGGGAAAACCACTGGCTCTCCTCAAGCTCCTTAAGGTAAAGTCCTTCTTTACTCCTAATTCTCGCTAAATTCAGCGGATAGACTACGTGTCGGATAAAAGGTGGGAACATTGTAGCTCAAGATTATTGGGACGACACTTATTAATTTAGGAGTATTTCCAAGAAAGATTTAGGATTGGTTGAATGTGTTTTTGCCGCATAGTTCAAGTAAATCTAAAATATTTTTCGTATTTAGAACTCTCACCCTTTTTAATGGCAAGGTATATGTATTCTGAAGTGAATCCAATTCGCTCTAAGAAATGTCTTAATGTGTCAAGACCGAAACGGTATCCAGACGACACCGGCCCCTTTAAGACAGCAAGTAATTTAAAATCGGCTTTTTCAAACTCCTTTTCCCACCTGGATTTACGAAACAGCTGGAATTCTTCAATAAGGTTTGAGGATACTCCGTGAGGAGTAGGCAATATCCAGGAAAAAGGGAATGACCTCCTTATTTCTTTTATTTTAGGATTAATACTAAATCCCTGTTCTTGACAATCTGGCTCCGAATTTTTTTGAAACTTCAGTTTGATCTTTTTCAATAATCTATTAAAGCCTCCCTCATCAGTTAGTCTTTCAAATGCCGTTATCAATCTGTCAGGAAAATAGAATACCAGATGACTTAATGACCAGAATGTGGAAGGTATAACGTGGATTGTAATGCCATCATCCTTCAATACCGAATGAATTCCCTTAAGGGCTTTTTGTGGATTAGGTAAGTGCTCTAGTAGGTTCGATGAAAATACGAAATCGAATTGTTTTTCATGGAAAATATTTCCGATACACTCGGCATCGCAAACAAGATAACTAATCTGTTTTATTTCTTTTTTCTCGAATCTTGGATAGTAGTCAGTGCACACCAGATTTGAAACATAATTTAAAAGTAATGTAGCTTGGAACCCATCTCCCGCACCTATCTCGAGACCCGTCTCAAATAACTTTTTGGGGTAATTCTGGAATACTATATCTAATTCCCTTTTTCTGGTTTTATGTAACTGCGAATCCCCTAGTGGTTTGATTCTCATTCTCTATCTACCGACTTTTTTAAGCAATTCCTCGATTTTGGGGATGGTCTTTTCCCATGAAAACTTCTCTGCTTCGCGAACGCAGTTACCGCTCATCTTCCTCCTTAAGTTTTCATCCTCAAAAAGCAATCTTATCTTATCTGCGAGTTGCATGGGATCTCTAGGATCGACTAGAAACCCAGTTTCCCCGTCACGTATGATTCCGTCAAGCTTTGACGTCTTGGTGGCGACAACCGGGAGACCCACGCTTAAGGCCTCGAGCACGGCGTTCGGGAGGCCTTCGCCGTATACTGCAGGAAAAGCGAAGACACCTGCCTCAAGGAGGTGGTCTTTTACTTTAGTAGGAGGGATGTTTCCAGTGAACTCGACGTTAACGCCCTCTGCCAGGGACTCCAATTTTCTCCTCTCCAGCCCGTCGCCGACAATCAAAAGCTCATAACCTTTGAGGTGCCGCATAGCTTCCACAAGATACTTCACGCCCTTATCCTTAGTGTCTGTTTCATAAAGGCTTCCGACATAGATTATCTTTTTTCCTTTCGCCCTGCGACCGTTAATCTCCAAGCCGTTGGGTATGACATATGTTTTGTTATTTGGGTAGTTTCTGAGAAACTCCTTCCGTGTTAATTCCGACTGAACCCAGATCGCGTTGGAATTGCCGACGACAAAACCCCCGATTAAACCGCGCAAGCCACTCCGCCCCCTGCAGTCTGTCTCACTCCGTACGGAGACGACAACGGGAATGCCCCAAAGCTTTTTCGCGAGAACCCCGATGAATCCGGAATACACACCCATTCCAAGGATTGCATCGATTTTCTCCCTACTCTTGAATAACTCGTAAAGGGCGGTCAGAGTATAGATGCCGAGCGGAACCCCCAACCGTACATAGGGCGAGCGTTTCACGAGAAAACCGTGGAGGCGCTCCTCTCTTGGAGTATCCTTAAAACCTCTGGTGACGACAAAAACATTATTTTTCTCTGATAAACGCTTCGCTATCTCAAAGGTCTGAGTTTCCGTCCCGCCGATTGTAGTTGGGGGTAGGCCGTTAACGAGTATTAGTATGTTCATGGTCTGTGAGTTTGAGGTAGATACTGTAAATTTTCTTGGCGTGGGAAACCCAGTCAAGAACTTTTGTCTCCCGGACATGCAAGCTATTTTTTCCAAATTCAGTCCTCATTTTCTCATCCCCCACCAATTGTAGTATCGCGTCTCTTAGCTGCGCCACGTTTTTCGGTTCCACGAGGATTCCATTTTCCTCTGATATGAAATCAGGATTCCCCCAACCCGTGAAGCGATTATTGCCTTTCCACAGACGCTTGGTTATCTCAAGAGTCTGGATCTCCGTCCCGCCGACTAAATGCAGGGGCATTCTGTTGACGATTATCACTATATCCATCATATTACTAATGAACTTACTTTAACCTACTATTCAAGCATCTTTGAAAAAGATTCAGATAAATATTAAGTTCTCCTCATCAATAAGAGTGATATCGTCAACAGAGGATATTGTGTGTACACCATCCGGAAAAGTGGTTTCACTACAATCGTATGTCCATAATAAAAGGCACGCAAACAGCATGACGCATTTAAGTCTCTAATGGAAATATTTTGGTGGAAGATTAGATGATAAAAGAATGAATATCGCAGTTACAGGCGGGGCAGGTTTTATTGGCTCGCATTTGTGTGAACATCTACTAGAAAAAGGGCATTACGTTGTTTCTTTGGATAATTATTCCACAGGAACCAAAGAGAATATTAGCCACCTCAAATGCGATGAAAACTTTAGGGAAGTAACCTGTGACATACTCGATAAAGAAATTCTGGAGAACGTTTTTAGTGAGAATAACGTTGAGTTAGTCTATCATTATGCCGCTGTTGTTGGAGTTAAAAGAACGTTAGAAAATCCAAAAAAGGTTTTTGAGGTTAATATCACAGGAACTGAGAATGTTTTAGATGCTGCTTTACATAGTGGTTGTAAAAAAGTTGTTAATATATCATCATCTGAGGTCTATGGCCACCCAGTAGAAGTGCCTGAACGAGAGGACAGCCCCAAAAACGTTGAATTACCGTATGCAATCAGTAAACTCGTGGGCGAAAAATACGCTGGGATCTATAATAACATGTACGGCCTGAAGACAACATCCCTCAGGTTATTTAATACCTACGGTCCAAAACAGAGTTCTACTCCATATGGCTTCGTCGTAGGAATATTTATCAACCGCGTTTTG
>JBDREA010000121.1:0-8526 GCA_043820265.1 Candidatus Altarchaeota archaeon
CTTGAAATCTTTGATCCAATATCCTTTCAATCCCAAAAAAAGATCATTACACAATTTAGGCCAGACCTCTGCCACCTACACAACCTCCACGGCGGGCCGTCTCTGTCATCAATCTCGGCCAGCTCAAAGTCAAACGTCCCCTCACTTTTACACATTCACGATTACTGGCTTCTTTGCGCAGGTTGCCAACTATTTCAAAAAGGGAAGGCATGCGAACTCCACTGCCAAACGTGCTCGTCCAATTGGTGGGGAATTCGCAGGTCTCTCATCAAAAAGACGATTCAGAAAGTTGAAAGAGTTGTTGTTGCAAGCCAATACGTGAAAGACCGCTTCGTAGAATCCGGTCTTTTTCAAAATGAACTAATCGAAATACTGCCCTATTTTGTCGACTCCAAAAGATTCTCCCATGATCTGGCCACCCCAGATTCCTTTTATCCAAGATACAAATTGCCATCTGATAAGCTCATTATCCTTTCTATGAGCGCCTTAACCAAAGCCAAGGGATTAGATGGTTTGGTTTCAGCCTTCTCGAGAGTAGGAGAAGAGAATGCAGTTCTTGTCTTGGCAGGTGACGGCCCGGAAAGGGATGCATTAAATTTGCAGGCAAAAAAATCAGGCATCGAAAAACAAGTAATTTTTACAGGTCCAATACCACCTGAAGATATCTCCCACATTTATTGCGCAGCCGACATAGTATGTCTCCCCTCAATATGGCCTGAACCCTTTGGCTTAGTGGCCCTTGAAGCAATGGCCTCAGAGAAGCCTCTGATAGCAAGCGACATAGGAGGGATACCCGAAGTAGTCGGAGAAAGCCAAAGGTTAGTCCCAGCGGCAGACGAGGTCAGCCTGGCAGATGCCCTGTCAGAGTTTTTGACTTCTAAGAAGCTGAGAAAGAAAATCGGTGTCAAGGCAAGAAAGCGGGCTAAAGAATCTTTTAGCCCAAAGAATCATCTACTGAAGCTCACTGAAATATATACGGGCCTAGCGTCCAATTGATCTTTTCAAGAGCCAATGAAAAAAAGGCCTTGGATTAACATACTCTAAGCCATACTGTACTTCACAGTCCACCCAGCAAGACTTAGAGCATTCATCATTTATCTTCAATAAAACATCTTTTCGTCTTTCTGATTTCCAGATAGATTCAATATCTATTGTCTTTATGTTTCCAAGTGAGAACTCATTTTGGTCTAGGGTTCCGTGGCAGGGAAAAACATCCCCGTATGGGTTGATGGATAAGCTTGCGCTCCCCCAATGGCAGGCGTGTGCTGAACCAAAGAAATAGCGGATATTTTCTTCCACCAAAAACTGCTGAAACAAAGACAATCGTTTTTCCACATCTCTCAGTTCTTCGATGTCTTTCGCCGCAAGATTTTTCAGTTTTAGGTTTTCAAGGTAAGGTATGTTTTGGACGCACCTGATCGAGATGCCAACATCCAATTTTTTGCAGTACTCCAATACTTCACGGACTTTCTTGCGGTTTTTTTCCATGTAAGTGACAGATACCGAAAGATCAAGCGGGAGACCTTCCTCTCTCAGGGAAACCAATTCCATAATATTCTTTTTTGCCTGTAAGCCCGCATCCCTGACACCTCTCAATTCATCGTGGGTTTCGTCACACGCGTCAAGAGAGATACTCAAACCAAGGGGCCGTATCTTTACAATCGACCTAACTCTTTTAGGAATATCTAATTCGAGTCCGTTAGAGGGAAATCCTACCGAGATGTGTTTGGGAATGGAAGTGATTATAACCTCCAAATCCTTTCTAAGAAAAGGCTCTCCCCCAGCGAAGTTGATGTGTTTCACGTTTTTTAGAAGAGGGGAGGAAAAGAGCGTGCGGTACTCTTCCAAAGTAAGCTCTTCGGCCTGACTCACATCTTTTTTCCGCCAGATCCCGCACATCATGCACCGGGCGTTGCATCGCCAAGTCAGCATGCAGTTGACCCACAAAGGTTTTTTTGGGTTTTTAGGAAAGACGTATCTTCCAATCAAGGGGAAACCTCTCTTAGAAATCTCAACTGCCCGGGCGGGTTTCATCCATCAACCTCCCCTTTTATCACAAAAAGGTAGGATGCAAGGAGAAGATACTCTGTAATAACTGTTGTTAATGCGGCACCCATCATCCCGTAGATGGGGATGAGGGCCACATTCAAACTGATATTCAAGATTGCACAAACCCCGGTCGAGACGGCCACAAAACGTTCTCTTCCGATAGAGTAGAGGGTGAAACCCAAGGGTATCGTGAGAAATATCGCAGGAAGTAGCGTAGAAAGAATCCTTAAAGGGGCCACGGATGCCACAAACCCTTTCCCAAAAGCTAAATAGATAAGTGGGGCTGAAAAGACATAAATTGCCAATCCTCCGATAATGCCGGAAATAAACAAGAGTGAGAGAAGCCTCCTTATCATTGCACTCAACACTTTTCTACTCTCACTTTTAAACCTCCTTGAAAGATTCGGATACATAGCCTGAGTTATCGCAATCGGTATGAACGTGGCCGCTAACACGATGTAGTATGCGGAGTTGTAGAATCCAACGAGTTCCGGATCCTTCAAAAGATAGAGGATCAATGTATCCGCCCTTAAGTAGAGTTCAGAAAAAAACACGGCAAATCCGAAGGGGGTGGCAATCCAAAACAACCCTTTTAACTCACTGATTCTAATATTTTTTTCTAGTGGGCTAAGATTGGGCACCACGATCACTGCAGCAATTGTAGCAGCGATGAAGGCTGAAGTTGCGAAAGCAAGGGAAAAAATCTCAGTGCTTGCGCTGAAATACGCCCCTCCAATAATCAATAATACCAAAGACGTCTTCTCAGTCGCTCTCACATAAGCCTCCCACCTCATCGATTCGTAAAGCCTGAAGACCGCGCAAAATATCTGAATGGCAGCGGAAAATACCAGCCAAATAGATAGCAAGAACAGCGTCTTTTCAAGCTTAAAGTAAAATCCGAAGCCAAGAGCCCCCAAATAAGTAAATGCAACAGCGACAAATGCAAGCACCATACGTAAGGCTATTGCATGAAACGTAATTCTTTGCTGCTGTTTTTTTTCTTTGCCTGCTTGTCGGATCAGCAGATGGCTTATGCCCCAGTCCGACAAAGTAAGCATCAAACCGACATACGACAAGGAGAAAAGCAGTTCACCCAAGACGGCTGGACCAGAAAATCTTGCGATTATCGCCACACTAGCGAAAAGGATTAATTTCTGGTAAACATCAGAGAATGCGAGGTAGGTCGTGTTTTCTCTGATGCTTCCGCGATTATTTTTTTGTTGGTTCACATCCAATCCCGCACACTCTCTGACAAAATTCTTCGAGCACCTTAATTTAATTTGTTTCCATACTTAACTGCAATGGGTCTTGCCACTACCTGGATGAACATGGGTCTAATCATTTTGATAATTTTGGCGTTTACAGCCCTTGCCATCAACTCCCATAGCCTGAATGTGGAGAAATCATCCGCTCTGAAGGAACACTTCAGGGTATTGGAAGCTCAATTGAGAAGCGAGATAACGGTGACGGATTATTCTCCCACCGCGGTTGAGGTGTGGGCTTATAACTCAGGTGCGACCAAGGAGAAGACGACTTGCATGGACGTTTACTTGAATGGAACGTATCTATCTAATTCGAATTATTCCGTCACTCTCCAAAACGACTCCTTTGATCCATTGCACTGGAATCCTGGCGAATCGGCGAAATTCGTTTTAGACGGCCCCGGGACCTTCAATACAAATGCGAATTTGGTTGTCACCTTTTGCAACGGAAACTCTATCACAACAAATCTGAGCCAAAGATGGGCTCAATGCTACGACATGGATTTAGCCGAATCTGATGGTGTCGCAAGGGTGAATGATCCAGTAGTCGTAAACCTCACCAACCTTGACGTCGAAAACTGCAGTGAAGTCCGAATCATAAATAATTCCTGTAACCAATACGGCTTCGAAGTCCCATATAAAGTGGTCGGCACAGACGATTTGACGTGGTGTGAAGTCGTGTTTCTAGCCGATGCGTCTGCAAGCGGGACCACGACTTTTTCTGTGTACCACAACTACACAGGTGCTCCCGAGAGGAACTATCCATGGGACCTTCTCCTCTACCTCCCCTTTAACGAATCAGACGGCACGATAGCCTACGACAAGAGCGGATACGGCACAAACTTCACCTTTGAAGACGAGGGGGGCATGGGGTTCCTCCTGCCAGTACGGCGATTGCCTCACACTCGACGGGATAGACGACTACCTCACCGTAGCTGATCCAGGCGGCCCCTACTCCATAGGAGTCGGGGAATCGGTTACAATCTCCGCCTGGGTGAAAAGAACAGATGAAATAGGCACCAATACTATCCTTAAGAGGGTCAGCAACATCAACCTAGGAAACTACATGCTGGATGCGCAAAACGCTTCCGGGGGAATCGGCCCCCGGTTCAGATACACCAACACCACACCTGCAAACCAGGTATGGACCGGTACGGAATCCGATGGCACAGATCCAAACGAATGGCACCACTATGTTATAATCCACGCCTTTCATAATACAACCCCTGTTACGGCAGGCTACCTCGATGGAGCATCAACCGGAGGCTCCTGGACCACCGGGAAAGGGATTGGAACCCCGGACGAGTCTGCGATAACAAACCTTTGCATTGGAGCAGACTGCGGAACAGTAGACCAATACTTCCTCAACGGATCGATCGACGATCTGACTCTATGGAACAAATCGCTTTCGCAAGATGAGATAACAACGCTTGCAGCACCAAACAAGCTTTCGGTTAGCCTAGACAATTGATGACTGCCTTCTTCAATCCGCTTCCGCTAAAAACTCCTTTATGCACTTGATGATTTTTTCCTTTCCTTTCGTTTTCCTTTTTATTGGTTTGACTTTTTCAAGTAAGTTCTTTATATCCGACACATCGAGCACAGTAGGCACACCATAAATCTTAGCCACTTCTCGTGCAACCTCAAGCTGGTGGTCGTTGTTGTGTTCCTGAAACTTCTTAAGCCGGGGCACCAGAATCAAGGGTCTTTCAAAATTCAGAGCCTGGATTATCGTTCCAATGCCTGCGTGGCTGACAACGACTCTCGCACCCTTTATGAGCGACTCTGCATCATCTCTGGGATAAAAGTCTGAAAATCGGCTGAAACGGGGCAAATAAGCAGTCGAACCCCGCTGGATGACGACTTTCTCTCTGGTTTTTTCAGCTATCTCGTCCATGGCTCTCACAAGCCTTTCGAACCCATGAGTGTGCATGCCGCAAGTTACATAGATCAAATCAACCCCCCCACACATCTTGCTTTAGAGCCGAATTCTTTTAGGAGGCTTTCCCACTGAACGAGAAAGAGGTCCGAGATTGGGTAAACGAGTCTGCCGGTTGTCGAAGGAGTATTCACCTGAGCCGAGCACTCAAGGTGGGCAATTTTTGCACCAAGCAACTTTCCAATCCAGCAAGCGCTTATGGCAATCTCAGCGCCTGTCGAAAAAACCACATCTGGATGTTCCCGTAAAAGCTTGAAAAAAATCCGTACAGCATTGACTAGGTGGGTCAATGGATTGACATCCGGGTTGGTCAATAGAAACGCGTTCTCAAGCTTCTCGCTAGTCGAACCCCTATAGCTGACAAAAAAAATTTTGTGACCCTCAAACGCCTCCACCAATTCGAGCATCTCTGTCAAATGGCCGCCGTGTGAACAAACCAAGCAAACCTTCATTTTATGGTTGAGATGCACCTCCAACATATATACGCTCAAAAATTAATAACCTTCGACTATTCCATACTGGGGTGAGATCAGGTGAGTTTAAAGGGTTTAAAGGCGATTTTTTCTCCGAAGACCGTTGCCGTAATAGGGGCGTCAAACGATAAAGGGAGCGTCGGATACTCTCTTATGGCAAACCTTTTAGGCCGGGGATATGAGGGAACTGTTTATCCTGTGAATCTAAAGCGCGATTCTATCCAGGGAGTACATGCCTATAAAAATATTGGCGACGTACCCAGGAAAGTGGATCTGGCGGTCATTGCGACGCCTGCAAAGACAGTCCCTCAAATAGTTGAGGAATGCGGGCAAGCAGGAGTTAAAGGCGTCGTCGTAATCTCTGCAGGATTCAAAGAGATTGGAAAGAAGGGCAAAGAGCTTGAAAAAGAAATCTCAAAGATACTGAAGAAGTATGACATGAGACTCATTGGCCCCAACTGCCTTGGCGTCATCAATCCAAGATTAAAGATGAATGCCAGCTTCGCGATAAAGATGCCAAACGAGGGAAGCGTGGCCTTCATAAGCCAGAGCGGAGCTCTGTGCTCATCAGTAATCGACTGGGCAGAATCAAGGAATATCGGATTCAGTTACTTCGTATCGGTCGGCTCCATGCTAGACATAGAATTCGGAGACCTCATCGACTTCTTCGGGCAAGACCCACAGACCTCAAGCATCGTAATATATCTTGAATCTATCAAGAACGCGAAAAAATTCATGAGCGCCGCAAGCGGATTCTCCCTACAAAAACCCATAATAGTCGCCAAGTCTGGGAGGTTTGAGGAGGGACGAAGAGCTGTTGTGTCGCACACCGGCGCAATCGCGGGATTCGATGAAGTGTACTCTGCAGCATTCAAGCGAGCCGGAGTCGTAAGGGTAAAGGAAGTAGCTGAACTCTTTGATACAGCCGAAAAGCTAGCTATGGGTTTGCTACCCAAGGGCCCAAACATAGCAATCGTCACCAACGCGGGCGGACCTGGAGTAATGGCAACCGACAAGATAATTGAAGCGGGTGGAAAAATCGCCCCCCTCTCTGAGAGCACAATCAATGTTTTAAACTCAAAACTCCACCCCGGAAGAAGCCATGGAAATCCTATCGACGTACTCGGTGATGCTGGCCCTGAAGAATATAGGGTTGCGGTCTTGGCGTGTGTAGCCGACAAAAACGTCGAAAATATAGTTGTCATCTTAACCCCACAGGCTGGAACGGACACCATCGCAGTGGCTAAAGCGGTCTATGATGCCTGGACTGGTTCAAACAAGCCGATAACTGCCTGCTTTATGGGGGGAAAGACCATCGAAGCAGCCACCGAGTATCTAAGAAAGAAAAAGATCCCCACCTATAACACTCCGGAGGAAGCCATTAGACCGCTTCTTTTCGGTTATGAGTACAGCCACAACCTAATCCTCCTTCACGAAACCCCAGAGGAGATAAGCGAGGGCGTGAATCCAGACCGGGACAAATTAGATAAGATAATCGAGGAACACTACGAAACTGGCGAACTCGTCCTAAGCGAACGCGAATCAAAGGAGTTTCTAAGGCAATACGGCATAAGGACCAAAGAAATGTTTTTGGCTTCAAAAAAAGAGGAAGCTCTTAAGGCGGCAAAGAAGATCGGCTATCCGGTGGTCATGAAAATCGACTCGCCAGATATCACCCATAAAACCGATGCAGGGTGTGTGATTTTAAGCATCCACAGCGATCGAGAGGTTAAAGAGGCCTTCGACAGAATCATATCAAACGCGAAAAAATTCAATCCCAAGGCACGCATCAACGGCGTAACTGTAGCCGAGATGGTCGAGGCACGGGGCTTTGAGGTCCTTCTTGGAGCGAAACGAGACGACGTATTCGGCGAAGTCATCGTACTTGGTGCGGGAGGGACCTTAGTCGAGTTTCTCATGGATAAAGGAATAGGGCTTCCCCCGATGAACCAGACCTTCGCAAAAAGGATGATGGAGGAGACAAGGTATTATGAGCTTCTAAAGAAAGGATCAAGAGACCGTCTTCCCGCCAACCTCAAAGAAATCGAAAGGGCAGTCATCCATTTCTCAAGGATGATAGTGGATAATCCTCAACTAGAAGAAGTCGACATCAACCCACTACTATGCACCCCAAATTTTGCTCTTGCCCTCGATGCCCGCATAATTTTATCCAAAAAAAGAGATCAGAAGCTTCACAGCCACTTATGCATAACCCCTTACCCAAGAAATCTAATCGAAGGTTGGGTCATGAAGACGGGCGAAAAAGTGAATTTAAGACCGATTAAAGCTGAAGACGAGCCAAAGATGAAGGCACTCTTCAAATCGTTTTCAGAAAAAACAATCCGCTATCGCTTCTTTCACCCCATCAAAGAGTTCACTCATGAAATGCTCATCCGATACTGTCACATCGACTACGACAGAGAAATAGCAATCGTCGCCGAAAAAGGCGGAAAGCTATTGGGTGTGGGCAGGCTGATGATCGAATCTACTGGCGAATCCGCCGAATGGGCAGTCGTCGTGACAGATGCATGGCAAAACAAGGGCCTGGGAACCAAGCTGGTGTCAAAGGTGGTAGGGCTAGCGAGGAAAAAGGGTTTAAAGAGCGTCTACGCCACGGTAATCAAAGAAAACAAGGCGATGACCCACGTCGCAAAAAAACTAGGATTCATAGAAAAACCAACGGAGGACCCGGATATCCTACATCTGGTCCTAGAATTTAAGGAAAGGAATAAATGAGCAAAGAGAGCAGAAAAACGGGACTGGTCTTTCATAACGACTACTTGACACACAAGCAGCCTGAGCC
>JBDREA010000122.1:0-16356 GCA_043820265.1 Candidatus Altarchaeota archaeon
CATGGGCCTCATGAAACCAAACCCTTTCGGTAGGCTATGCGCTATGGTGTAACTAAAAATCTCCCCTGCACCTGAAAACTTAAAATCTTCGATTTTTCCTTTCCTTCTGCAGTTCGGACAAATCTTTCGGGGTGGAAAAAAACCTTCCTTGCAATTTTTACACTTAGTTCCCACCAGAGTGTATCTTTGGGGAATCAGTCTCCAGTGAAGTGCCAGTCCTTCGCTCATCTTGGCTCCTCTGCGCCGAGGATGTGACACACAGCTGTGGCACCCGATCCTCCGACGTTATGTGTCAGCCCATGTCGTGCGCCTTTAATCTGTCTCTCACCCGCTTTTCCCCGAAGCTGATAGGTTGCCTCGATTACTTGCGCAATCCCTGTTGCTCCGACTGGGTGGCCCTTTGACTTTAATCCTCCTGAAGTGTTTATGGGGATCGATCCTTCGAGTGCAGTTTCTCCGGCTTCGGTGAAAGGCCCGGATTGCCCTTCCTTGCAGAATCCCAGGGACTCAATCGCCATCAATTCTGCGATTGTGAAGCAGTCGTGTACTTCGGCGAAATCGATGTCTTTTGGTTTTAGGTGGGCTTGTTCATACGCTTTTCGCCCCGCTAAAGTTGCCGCTTCGGTTTTACAAAGGCTTTTTCGGTCATGCAATGCAAGGGTATCTGATGCCTGCCCTGACCCGTAAATCCATATTGGATTTTTACAAAGAGTTTTAGCCGTCTTTTCTGATGCGAGAATCGCAACAGCTGCCCCGTCCGTGATGGGGGAACAATCGAACAGCTTTAAAGGCGTAGCAATTGGTGCTGAGCCCATAACGAAGTCCAATGAAACCTTCATTTGATACTGTGCATTCGGATTAAGCGAACCGTTTCTATGGTTTTTCACAGCCACCAAAGCCATCTGTTCTTCGGTTGTTCCGTACTCTATCATATGCCTCCTTGCCATTAAGGCGTAGAGTGCTGGAAATGTGACTCCATGGAAGGCCTCCCATTCCTGATCGCCTGCCCCTGCAAGTGCTACGTTTGCTGAGAACGTGGGGATATCAGTCATCTTTTCCACTCCTGCTGCTATGACGATGTTGTGTTCCCCGCTTTTTATCGAAAGATACGCCTCCCTGAATGCGAGGCCTCCCGATGCACAGGCCCCTTCAACTCGCGTGGAGGGTTTACCTGTTAATCCCGCGTAATCTGCGACTAGTGCAGCAATGTGTTCTTGTTGGATGAATAGGCCGGGGGACATGCTTCCAACATAGGCTGCATCCACATCTTCGCCTTCTATGTCTGCATCTTCTATCGCTTGAAGACCAGCTTCCACTATCAGGTCTCTGAAGGCTTTTTCCCAGAATTCGCCGAATTTCGTCATTCCGACGCCAATCACTGCAACTTTTTCACTTGCCATTTTTTTATTTGTCCAGGCTTACGCCTTTAAGCTTGCTTTTAAATTTGGCATAGACTGCGTAGTCGATGTATGTTTTTCTCTCTATGTAGCTTTGTAATGGTGTCGGATTTCTGCGTTTTTCGTTTTCCTTTGTGACCTTTAGGATAAAGGCGTCGCTTCCGGCGCCTGAACCATAGGATACAGCGAGGATTTTTTCCCCTTTTTTTGCTTGGTCTAATACTTTGGCCAAACCCAGTGGAGTGCTGCCTGAATAGGTATTTCCAATGACTGGGGTCACCATTCCCGGCTCGACCTGCTCGTTTGTGAATCCTAGTGTTTTGGCTACTTTTCTCGGGAACTTCCCGTTTGGCTGGTGAAACACTACGTAGTCGAAGTCCCCGGGTTTTTGCTTGTGTTTTTCCATTATGCCAGTTGCTGCGCTTGTAACGTGTTTGAAGTACGCAGGTTCCCCTGTGAACCTGCTTCCGTGTCTTGGAAACTCCTCTCCTTCGCGCCTCCAGAAATCAGGAGTATCTGTGGTGTATGAATAGGTGTCAACGATGTCTGCAACAGTTCTTTTTTCCCCAATGATGTATGCTGCTCCGCCAGCTGAAGCCGTGTATTCCAGGGCATCTCCTGGTTTTCCCTGGGATGTGTCGGCTCCGATGGCTAGGCCGTATTTCACATAGCCTCCTTTTACCAGTCCCATACATGTTTGTATTGCCGCCGTACCTGCTTTACAGGCGAACTCGAAGTCTGCTGCTGTGAGCTCTGGTGTAGCATCGATGGCTGCGGCGACTATGGTTGCACTGGGTTTGACGGCGTAGGGGTGAGATTCCGAGCCGACATAAATTGCGCCTATCTCTTTTGAATCGATTTGGGCATGGTTGATGGCGTTTCTTGCCGCCTCCACGCTTATCGTTATCGTGTCTTCGTCAAGGCCTGGTACAGTTTTTTCTGTTACTCCCAGGCCCTTTGAAATCCTTGCTCCGTCATCGTTCCAGACTCGGGCGATCTCTTCAGCCTTTATCCTGTATTTCGGCAGGTAGACTCCGTAGCCAACTATTCCGACCATCTTCTTTTTTCACCAAGTTAATCCAGTCAATTTTTTCACTAGCTCTTCTTCGTTTTCTATCTGGCTTAATACCAGAGGAATTTTTTCGATTTTTGCAATCTTTATCGCTAACTTGTCCACTTCTCTGCTTTCTAAGCCGTGAAGTATGACCATATTTGGCTTTGGTGAAGTCACCTTGACCGCTATCATGGGGGACCGTCCCAGATGCACTTTTGTGAATATCAGGGCTCGGCTCTTGTTTCGCCCGAATAATAATCTGAATTCCTGTTCCCCAAGGGATAGTATCGCCTGGATGCTGTCTATGATTGTGTAGCCGTAAATCTTTTTTGTGTATGCTTCTTCCTTGTTCGCTAAAACTCTTCCCTGCACGCATCTGATGAGTTTTTTGTTGTTTATGGGTTTGTCGTATTCTACTTGGTCGATTATCGCCTGGGTTTTTTGCGTGTCCGAAATCGTTGTTATTATTTTTCCCCCGCTTTCCTCATCGATTTTTATCAGTGCTCGAACGAGCTTTCCTGTGAATTGTGTACCCGGAGATTTTCTTCTGCCGGATTCGTAGTCTGATACTACTGATGGGGATAGTTTAAGTTGATCTGCAAGGCGTCCTTGGTTGACCCCGAAAAGTTCCCGCCATTTGCGGATGGTTTTGCCCGGGGAATTTGAAAGGACGATTTCTCCTGCGATGCTTCTTGCGAGTTTTTCGTCCGAGTACATTGTGGATTTTATAGGTATAGTCGATTGCATAAGCTTTTGAACTTTTCATGAACAACTTATGCAATCGAATATATCGAATTGTATAAATCAAAATCTTAAAATTTTTATGCAATTCGCTATAAATATACTGGATGTGGCATATAAAAACCATCGTAAAATTTATCGACGATTGACGAATAGAGTCTCCCTCATTTTTTCGAGCTCAAAGAAATCGAACACAAAAGACCAAGCACATGAGAACCCTCTCGAATTTTAATCGGAAAAACAAATATCTGTTCTCAACAATCAGGAGAACAACCTTAAATGACCGCAAAACCACACACTGAAGAACAGATAAAAGAGACACAAGTCGCCTACTTCAGCATGGAAGTTGGAATCAATCCCTCGATTCCCACATACAGCGGAGGCCTTGGAGTTCTAGCAGGAGACATGCTTCGCTCATGCGCGGACTTAAGTGTCCCATTGGTGGCGGTGACACTCTTAAACGAGCAGGGATACTTTTTTCAACAAATCGACGAGAACGGAAACCAGATCGAGCTGCCTTTCAAATGGCGCAAAGACGACTTTTTAAAGCCCGTAGACGTTAAGGTTTCGGTTATAATCGCGGGTCGAACAGTCAAGATAACTGCCTGGGAATACCTCATCGAGGGAGAAACCGGTTCAACTGTTCCAATCTATTTCATATACACAAACCTTCCTGAAAATTCCCCTGAAGACCAAGGCCTGACCGGTCACCTCTACGGAGGAGATTCAAGATACCGTCTCAGTCAAGAGATAATTCTTGGCATCGGGGGCGTCAGAGTCCTCAATGCACTCGGTTATCGTAATATAAGAAAATATCACATGAACGAAGGGCACGCAGCGCTCCTAGTGCTTGAGCTAATGAAAGAGGAAAAGCAGGGCCGAACCATCACGAACAAAAAATTCAAAAACATTGATGATGTGAGAAAAAGATGCGCGTTCACAACCCATACACCAGTCCCTGCAGGTCATGATAAGTTTCCAAAAGACCTTGTAAAGGAATTGTTAGGGGACTTCCTCTCAGATGAAGAATGCAATAAACTCTGCCCTGGAGATGAACTTAATCTTACACGATTGGCACTTGAACACAGCGAACACATAAACGGAGTCGCTAAAAAACACGGAGAAATATCAAGGAACATGTTCCCGGGGTATGCTATCGATTCAATCACAAACGGAGTCCACGCAGTCTTCTGGGCGGCCGAACCCTTCAGACTATTGTTCGACAAATACATACCTGGATGGAGAAACGACCCATACAGCCTGAGAAACGCCTTGATGATTTCAAGAGAAGAGATCGTTGAGGCACACCGCCAAGCAAAAAAAGAATTAATCGACTATGTTAACCGTGAAAACAATGCAGGATTAGACTATGACGTATTGACTTTTGGATTCGCAAGAAGAGCGGCAAGATACAAAAGAGCCGAACTCATCTTCTCAGACATTCCCCGGCTGAAGAAGATCGCAGAAAACGCAGGGGCACTCCAGATCATTTACGCCGGAAAAGCCCATCCAAACGACGGAGGCGGCAAAGACATCATCAGAAGAATACATGAAAAACTGAAGGCAGTGAAACCGGAGATAAACGGAGCATATCTTTCAAATTATGATATCAACATAGGAAAACTTCTAACTTCGGGGGTGGATGTCTGGGTGAACACGCCAGCAAGGCCCCTTGAAGCATCTGGCACCAGCGGTATGAAAGCAGCCACTAACGGGGTTCCGAGTTTCAGCGTGTTAGACGGTTGGTGGATAGAAGGATACCTGAAAAACGTTACGGGTTGGAGGATAGGCCCCAAACCCAAACCCGGGGAGGATACGCAGTCAAACGATGAAGTCGACGCAGAAGACCTGTACACCAGGCTCGAAAACATCATTCTTCCCATGTACTACAACAACCAATACGAATGGACCAAAATAATGCGTCACGCAATAGCCATCAACGCCAGCTTCTTCAACAGCCACAGAATGGTCCAACAATACGTGACAAGCGCTTACTTTGATTGAAGAATTTTTTATTTTATATTATATACTTCCATATCTTTGGTTGATTGCTATGATTGTTATGAAGTTTGGAGGCTCCTCCATGGGTGACGGATCCCGGATTTCTGGGGTCGCTGATTTGGTTGTGAAAGATCCAAGGGAAAAGGTTGTCGTTGTATCTGCTGTTGGTGGAGTGACAGACAAGCTTCTAAACCTTGCAGAAGACATTGTGAATCACCCCAGCGCGGAAGTCGAAAAAAAGGTAAATCAATTCACAAAAGACCTGTATAAACTCCACGAGAAAGTCGTATTAGACGCCATCAAAGACAAAAAAATTGTCAAAGAACTATTGGGGAAAATCTCGATCAGAATAGATAAACTCAGAATAACCCTGCTCGGAGTAGGATATCTTGAGGATCTCAGCCCCAAGTCGCTGGACTATGTTTTGTCTTTTGGAGAAAGGCTTTCTGCCTCAATCCTTGAGGGCTGCCTAAAGGAACGAAATGTGAAAACCTGCATGTTGACAGGGGCACGGGCGGGAATAGTGACTGATTCGGCGTATGGTTCTGCTAGACCTATCAGCGATCTGACCAAAAAGGGAATCAAATCCAAGCTCAAGCCTCTGATCTCAAGGGGCTGCACTCCCGTGGTTACGGGATTCATTGCTGCAAACAAGGAGGGTTTCATTACGACTCTGGGAAGGGGTGGTTCTGATTACACTGCTTCGATTCTTGGAAGATTCCTTAATGCGGAAGAAGTTCAGATTTGGACTGACGTCGACGGAATACTTTCGACTGATCCAAGGATTGTGTCCCATGCGGAGCTTATTCCGACGTTGTCTTACACCGAGGCAATGGATTTGGCCTATTTTGGGGCCAAGGTCATACACAGCAAAATGATCGCCCCGGCTATGATGGCCGATATTCCCGTTCGCGTGAAGAACACCTTCAATCCGGATTCAGAGGGGACGATGATTGTGAAAACCCAAAAGAAGATCAAAAGGGTTGTTAAGGCTGTGGCAATCGATAAAAAAGCTGCGATAATAAATCTTCACGGCATCGGCTTGGCTGATACCCCAAATATTGCCGGTAGACTCTTTAACACCTTGGGGAAAAACAACATCAATGTTGTCATGATCTCTGGGTCATCTGAGTCAAATCTCTCCATAGTCGTTAACAGAAAGGATGTCGCCACGGCAAAGAAGCTACTCACCAAAGAGTTCGGAAACAATGGGATAACGGATATCAGCGTCATGGAAAAGATATGCCTCATCACTATAGTTGGTGCTGGGATGCATGGGACAAAGGGGATAGCATCAAAGATTTTCAAGACTGTTGCCGACTCAGACGTAAACCTCATAATGATTGCCCAGGGGTCAAGTGAAGTCAATATAGCTTTCGTCGTCAAAGAGTCAGACGGAGATAAGACTGTGAAGATTCTTCATAAAAAGTTCATCGAGCAAAAAGTAATCTAAGTTGTTTTTTATTGGAGTTTGCATATGAGGCAGGAATTAATAGGCGAGGTCAACCAGCTACTAATTGAAGCAGGGTTTGAGGTAATCAACAGTTCAGGTTGCCGCAGTAGTTTCGATCTTCTAGCAAGCAAGGATGACTCTCTATTCGTCGTTAAGATCTCTTCCAATGTCGAGGGATTCACGCCAAAGTCTTCTTTTGATATTCGTTTGGTGGCCGACCTTCTTGGTGCGACACCTATCGTAGTTTCTCACAGCATGAAGCATAGCACTCTCAGGGATGGAGTAGTCTACAATCGACATGGTGTGAAGGTGGTCAATGTTAAAACCCTTAAGGAGGCAGTAGACAGCAGTTTATCGGGGGTATACTCCATCAGGGGAAACTACTGCATGGGAATAGATCCTTCTAAACTTTCTTTTCTCAGAAAAAGGCAACGACTAAGCCAGCAGGAGCTAGCGAAAAAAATCGGCGTATCCAAGCAGTCAATCTATCGTTATGAATCGAAAGGCAAGGTCGCCCTTGATGTTGCTTTGAGATTGGAGTCTTTTTTTAATGAAAGTTTAAGCGAAGATATTGGATTAATTGAAGTTTTTTTCGGCCAGCAGGATCATCTAAAGGATGCAGTTGTGGAGGGCCATGTCAGCTCTTTAAAACGGAGAGTTCTTGATATCTTCGATGATCTCGGATTTAATGCTTCATTGACCAACGCACCTTTTAATCTATTGGCATTTGACAGTGAGAGAAAGGTGGGCAAAAAAAAATCGGACAAGGCAAGATCTGAGGATGAAGTCTTCACGATTATAAGCAATGACCCAGTAAAGCTCGAGCGCAGAGTGGATGTTGTACGAGAGATTTCGGATATTGTGGGAGGCTATACTGTCACTGTGAGTGAGAGGACGTTTGATTGCGGTTTTCCTATTATTCGACCGGATGAGTTAAAGGAATTATCTGATAAAAAGGATTTTATCCGGATACTCAAGGAATATTGATTTCTGTCTACATCCAAACCCACTAAAAACAAAAGCTTTTTATAGGTGAAACGCCTTATTTAGTAAGCCCTTTGGGGACTAGACACAATTTATAATAACGGTGGAAGTGGATTTTTATGTTTCCAAAAAAAGGAAGAAGAGGCCTATTCGACGAATTCTTCGGGGATTTCGACTCTGAATTCAGGCGAATGGAAGAAAACATGGCCCACGTATTCAACCAGATAAAAGAGCAATCCGGTAAAAACGTAATAGAAGGAGAACCATTCGTCTATGGATTTTCCATGCGAATCGGCCCGGATGGCAGACCCCAGATCGAAGAATTCGGAAATCTCTCCAAAGGCATAACCAAAAACATGGAAGTGCCTGGGAGAGAACCCCTCACCGACCTCATCGAAGGAGACGACGAAATAACAATAATCGCAGAGATACCCGGAATCGACAAAGAAGATATCGAGTTGGATGTCGACGAAGAAAACCTCTCAATCAATGTGGACACATCCCAAAGAAAATACCATAAATCATTGATTTTTCCCTGCAATGTCGAACCAGACAGTGGAAAGGCATCATATAAGAACGGGGTATTGGAGGTAAAATTCAAAAGACAAAAACCCAAACCCGGCCCCGAAAAGACAAAAATCAAAATCGATTAACCTATCAGGTTTTTAAACACTCAAACCCATTGGTATTCTTTCGATTAATAGATAAAAATAAAAATACACGAAAAGAGGTAAGAAAAAAATGGCAAATTATGGAGGGGGTACACCGATATTCATACTCCCAGAGGGGGCATTTAGAACCCAGGGCCGAGACGCCCAAAGACAAAACATCCAGGCAGCCAAGGCAGTTGCAGAAACAGTCAGAACAACACTTGGACCCAGAGGAATGGACAAAATGCTCGTCGACGACCTAGGCGACATCGTCATAACCAACGATGGAGCAACGATTGTCGACGAAATGAACGTCGAACACCCAGCCGCAAAGATGGTGGTTGAGGTAGCAAAGACCCAAGACGACGAAGTAGGGGACGGGACGACAACAGCCGTTGTCTTAACAGGCGAACTCCTCTCAAACGCGGAAAAACTTCTCGATCAAGGCATACACAGCTCAGTAATCGCCAGAGGATACCGCATGGCATCCACCAAGGCACAGGAAGTGCTGGAAGAAATCGGCCGAACTGTCACGGTAAAAGACATTAAAATCCTTCAAAATATAGCCTCAACCGCCATGACCGGAAAAGGGGCCGAAGCAAGCAAGGAAAAACTCAGCGCACTGGCTGTTAAAGCAATAGTCCAGATCGCGGAAATACAAAACGGAAAAACTGTAGTCGACCTCGACAATGTACAAGTGGAAAAGAAGGAGGGCGGATCAACTAGCGACTCAGAGCTTATTCAGGGGATAATCATCGATAAGGAAAGAGTGCACCCTGGTATGCCAAAAACCGTGAAGGACGGCAGAATTGCCCTCCTAGATGCTGCCATCGAGATAAAGGAGACCGAAACGGATGCAGAGATATCGATCACGAGCCCAGAACAGCTCCAAGCGTTCGTGGCTCAAGAGGAAAAGATGCTCAAACACATGGTCGACCAAATACAGAAATCGGGAGCAACAGTCCTTTTCTGTCAGAAAGGCATCGACGACTTGGCCCAGCATTATCTGAGCAAAGCAGGCATCTTCGCAGCTAGAAGGGTGAAGAAGAGTGACATGGAAAAGCTCGCAAAGGCGACAGGTGCTACGGTCGTAACCAATCTAAAAGACCTCTCCAAGTCAGACCTTGGATATGCAAAGACAGTAGAGGAAACAAAGATAGGTGGAGACGAGATGATTTTCATACGAGACTGCAAGAATCCCAAAGCAGTAAGCTTTTTGATTCGCGGCGGGACAGAGCATGTCGTAGACGAGCTTGAAAGGGCGATAAACGACGCACTAGGAGGAGTAGCTGCTTCAGTAGAAGTCGGAAAAATCGTTGCAGGCGGAGGTTCACCCGAAGTCGAGACCTCAAGAAGGCTTCGCGAATACGCCGACTCAGTCGGAGGAAGAGAACAGCTGGCCATCAACGCGTTTGCCGAAGCCCTTGAAATAATCCCAAGGACTCTAGCCGAAAGCGCAGGACTTGACTCCATCGACACCCTCGTAGATCTTAGAAACAAGCACGAGAAGAAGGGGAAAGACATTGGAGTCCTCGTAAACGAGAAGAAGGTGGGAGACCTGTGGAAGGCAGGCGTCGTAGAGCCTTTAAAGATCAAGACGCAGGCAGTGAAATCCGCAAGCGAGGCAGCTGAGATGATCCTTCGCATAGACGATGTAATCAGCACAAAGAGTAGCGGAGGACCTCCTATGCCACCAGGCGGAGACATGGGCGGCATGCCGGGTATGTAAAAGAAGTAGCTTCAGAAACATTGCGGGCTTAAATAAGCCCGCATATCTCTCTTTTTTTTTGTTTTATAAATTTTGAATCTAACAATGTCTGTTAATTAGTTGTCGCTACATACCTTTTTGGAGCTTCTCTCTCCATTGGTGAAGCTTATCGTTATCAAGCCCAATCCATTCGATTATCTCGCTTTTAACACTATTGCCAACTCTTTTAGACTGGCCCACGTAGTAGTACCAATAAGTCTTCCCGTTTTTTCTTACCTTTTTTTGACTGATGTACATTTTAGTTGTCGCTACACTAAAAATATTACAATATGATATAATAAGACTAACCTAAAAAATCATCTTTTCCACACAAACCAGTCCTAGCCCCAAGAGCAGTGATACAGGAAGCAGCATATCTAACACCAAGACGAGCAGATTCCTCAAAGCTTTTATCCCATAGTTGACCTGCCAAAAAACCCGCAGCAAAAGAATCTCCTGCACCAGTAGTATCTACAACATCCGACTGATGGACCCTCTCAGAAGGGATCTCAAGAGATTGCTCTCGACTAGCTACAAGACATCCTCCCTCGCCTAAGGTTACAAGGACAACACTAACTCCCACATCCAATAAAAAACGGGCACCGTCCCTAAATCCCTGACCAGTGAGCTGCTCTATTTCGCTTCGATTGACAAACAAGTAGTTAGTTCGTTTAAGAAACTCCTTTAACGCTCCAAATCCCCGCTCCACATAAAGGTCACCCGGTCCAAAACTTATCTTAACAGATTCGGGTAACTCACTCATCAACCTAACTTGATCCTGAAATTGCCTATCGCCAACAAAGGATGTAAAATGGACGATCTTCGATTGAGATGCGAATTCTATATCTCCCGGATCCAGCTTAAATTGATTATTTGCGGAAGGATAAGGGTATAAGGTCCTTTCACCGTGTTTGTCAACAAATCCGATGATCAGACCGGTCGAGACTCCCTCATATACCTGTATATGGCCGGCAGCAACCCCATCTCCGTCACAGCAAGAAAGAATCTTTCTACCCTCATGATCTGATCCAACAGAGCCCAGAAAACCAGTTTTAAAACCCAGCTTGGATAATCCGCAAATAGTGTTTGCAGCCGACCCCCCGGGGCTCTTATGGATACCCAAAATGGGTTCATGGCCCCCTGGTTGGCTCAGGTGTCTCACAGTGTAGAGGATGTCAAAATTTAGAGCTCCAAAACCGATAACATCAAAATTCATGTCTTAACCAAGTTTCGCCGCATGCCCTCGAACAAACTCTCTAGCGATCTTATGCTTTTCTGCGACCATGGCTAGCTTATCTTGGCTGGCATTTATTAGGTTATGGACAGCAGGCCAAATGAAATCCTTTCGGCCCTTATGCTTTAAAAGCAAGTTTTTGACTTTCTCAGGCAAGTAGTTCTTTGGGATATTCTCCGGATTCACATATATCACATCGGCATTGCTCTCCCAGAAATCAACTGTCTCCAAGGATTCCTTCACACCGCCCCCGGAGTAGGCTTCAGTAAACGCATACAATGGGAGAATGCTCGAGCAAGTTAACGCAACCGTAGCATTAGGAATCGCATACGAGTTGGAATTGAAGGCTATCGAAACTCCCCCGGCCCGCTTCACATCTCCAAGAAGGTCAGTATCTGTGATGCTGTCGCCAACAGAAATGATCTCCCCCATCAGGGTGTCATTTATTATGCTTACCATTCGCATGGCCTCGGCCTTTCTGGCCCCACCGACAACTTTCACCTCAGACATCATTTTTCCGATATCGGTTTTAGCCATTTTATCCCAGAAAAAAACATCAAGGACCTCTAAAATCTTCTCATCGTCGAAGCGGGTAGATAAATCATTTAAAATGACGTTCTCCAATTCCCCAATCAAATTCGAATCTTTGCGTTTCAGACCTGAAGAGAATTTTTCCAGGGGAAGAGGCGTACAATACACGTTTTCTCTTGCGACATCTAGCTTTCCTGCGATGTTTAATGCATGGGGTTCATAGCTTGTGGAAATTATGTAAACCTTCCATCCCTGTTTTTTCAGCAGAGCGATCAGCTCTTTTGCGCCGGCTACAATACCTGCCTTATCGGATATTCTTTTGATATCTTTTGATTTTACGTTGTATTTGACGAGAAACGGGACAATCAAGCTTAGGGTGTCCCCTGGCTGATAACCCTCCCTTTTGTCGAGGGCAAGTAAATCGTCGTATCTTGAAAGCACTTCAAAAATCTTTTTTCCGTTGGGTATGAGCCCCATCACCTCAAAGGCGTTGTCCTGGGGGGACAATGGACCCTCGAGATCAAAACAAATAACATTCATATCTTTCACCAAAATAACGCATACCCTAGGTTATGTCATTTGAAATAAAAATACGCTAATGATTTGCAGGAGAAACACACCGAATTTTTTTAATCAATCTACCATATGTATCCATGATCATCTCAGCCGTAATCCTCTTGTCTATCCTGTTTTTGGTGGCAGCATCCATCGAAGATCTAAAAACAGGAGAAATCCCTGAAAAAATCAGCTTCGGTCTCGGAGGGCTTATACTAATAATTGCCGCCTCAAAGAGCATTTTAGAATATGATGTCAACTACCTAATCCAGTCCCTGTTTTTAGGGATAATATACTTCGCAGTCGGATATGTTCTCTACTATCTGGGTCAATGGGGTGGTGGAGACGTAAAAGTGACTGCAAGCCTTGGATGTGCCCTCGGTTTCCTTTCTGCAAATGGCTTTAGTTGGCCATCATCTACATGGGTTCCTTTTCAAGCCAACTTTTTTATTAATGTGGCAGTTCTTTCAACTCCTTATGTCCTCATTTATACAATCATAATCGGATTGTCCAAACCTGATCTATTTAGAAAGTTTTTCAACTCATTTCGGCAAGAAAAATTGATGACTCTAGTCTTCATATCGTCCTTTGCACCTCTACTTCTTGCAGCCTACACAAAAAACCTACTCCTCGTAGAGGTCTATGCCTTGATTCCCTTGCTGGTATTATCAACAATTTATCTTAAGATAGTCGAATCTGAGGCTATGAGAAAGACCATCTCCGTAAATGATATCAAGGAATGGGACATCGTAGCCGAAGATGTCAAATCTGAGGGAAAAACCATTGCCTGGAAAAGAGACATCGAAGGAGTATCAAAAAAACAGATAGAGGAAATTCAGAAACTGGCTGAAATTGGTATGATTCCAAAAGACATAACTATAAAGTGGGGGGTCAAGTTTGCCCCAACACTGCTTTTAGCTTTTATTTTCACAGTCTGGAAAGGGAATCTCGTTGAGTTAATTATCATTTATTTAATCTCTTAATGGTTTTCTTAATCAAGAAACTACTCACTTTTCGAAGCAATGAAGATATAGTCATTAATTTAATAATTTCCTGCAATATCTACCCATGGAGGCCACAGCAAAAAAAATCATAAGAGAGAGCGTGCCAGTTCTCACCCTATGCACTCTGGGTGGTGTGCTTGCTGGGATCATTCTAATGCGAATGACACCTGATTTCAATAAAATACCCGGTCTCATAATTCTTTTGCCCGCAATACTAGGCAATAGGGGGAACATCTCCGGAGCCCTGGGGTCACGTCTGGGTTCAGCCCTCCACCTAGGTTTGATCAGCCCTGAGCTAAGATGGAACAATACTCTCAAAATCAACATTTACGCCTCACTTATCCTAAATTTCGTAATGTCTTTTATCCTAGGCGTAGTCGCTTATTATGCCTCAGTTTTGACCGGATTATTTAGTCCGGATGAAATAAGCATTATGCAATTAACTCTAATCTCGATTTTTGCAGGAACACTTGCGGGAATCGCCCTAACCGTCCTTTCTGTGATAATCGCCATCATGACGTATTCAAGGGGATATGATCCAGACAATGTCTTAGCCCCATCGCTTTCGACGATAGGGGACTTTATCACAGTCATATGCCTGTTTTTGGCGGTAAAATTAATAGTGGGCTAAATTATATTTGGAGGAAAAACCGAAAGATAAAAATGACCGATGAAGAAGAAACAGATGTTGATGATATAGTGGAGGAAGCGCTCAGCAAGCAACGTAGTGTAAAAGACATCCTTGTGGAAATGAAGGATACATCGGAGCTGATGGTGGATTTGGCTTACTCCTCTCTTTTGACCAACAGCGAAGATATCGCAGAAGAAGTCGAAGAGCTAGAAGAGCGAATGGACAATCTGCAATACGAGATAGAAACCATGCTCTTTCTTGCTGCAAGGACGCCAGAGGATGCAGCAGACCTAAGCGGCATCCTTCACGTGGCAAGGGCATCAGAGGATATTGCAAATGCTGCAGATGACATAGTGGATGTAGTGCAAAGGGGTGTAGGAGACCATCCCATATACCACAGCTTTCTTGGTGAAACAGAAGAAAAAGTAGTTCGCGTCGCAATATGTCCTGGATCGGATTTCATCGGAAAAAAGATAGGTGAATTCAGGGTGCTCACGAAAACCGGCTGCTATATCAGGGCTATTCGGCGAAAAAAGGATTGGATCTATAATCCAAACAAAAACACAGAGTTAAACGTCGATGACATTCTGATTGTGATAGGAAGCGAATCGGCTCTCAAGGAATTGAGGGGTTTAACAGGTGAAGAAGGGGTTTGCGAGAAAGAAGAAGATTAGAGTTGGGGTACCGGAAGAAATGTAGGAGTTGCCTATCATTTGGGCATCTTCATGTTTACTGTAATCCTTTCTCCAATTGACACTATCACATCTTTCCCGAATCTTTTTCTTCCGATTTTTATCGCTTCCAGATCCATCCCGTCAAATTGGACTGTATCGACTCTACCTAGAAGTTTTCCCTCCAAAGAAAATACTTCCCGCCCTTTGATTCTACCTTTGATTTTTCGAATGGCCTGTATCTCTTCGTAAAAGAAATACTCAGTTGCCTTAATCCAGACGGTGAATAGGAGGATCGATAAAATCACAGAGGAAAGGAAGGTCCCTATCTGATATGTTTCGTCTATCCAAAGGCGAGCACCGGATGTTCCGATAAAGTAAATGGCCCCTAAAAATCCAAGAAGTATCAGATATCTTCTGATCTGAATGTATCTTTTTAGACCGAGTTCGTCGATTATCTGGCCTACAAGGATAATTATGAAGGTTAAAATTGTGAAGTCTATCGCAGGAGAGGAACTAATAAAGTATGCGATTGACGTAATTGACGCGGAAAGATTGGAAGAAGACAAGTTCAGATTAGAAATATCTTCGATAGCATACCCTGCTGCGACAAACAAGGTTATCGCAGCTAAAGGATAGGTGTATATCTTGATGTTCTCAACGGAAAGCGAGCGGACAAATGCCGACGCCCGGTAGAAGAATTCCTCCTCCCAACCAAAAGCCTTTATGATAAAGTATAATCCAATTATCCCGATAATCAAGGAGATGGCCTGAAACCCGAAAAGGGAAAGCAGTAAAAAGGTGACTCCAGGAATCCCAAAAATCAGCCTAGCAAGCGTCGGCTCCTCGCTTATCTCCTGCAACACCCTCGTGATCTTAAAATAAGCCTTCTCCAATTCTTGGCTCTGCTGGACAATGACTGTATGCACGCTCATGATCTTGACTCTGCTTTGAATTATGGGCAGGATCTGCTCGTCTTCTGCTCCGTCAGAGACCAGGATCACCGAGGATGGATTGAATTTTTTAAGGACTTGGTCGAGTTGATTTGAAAGTTTTTTATCAGAAATAACTCCAACCTCATAGTCCCCGGTCAAGGTGACGACTTCCGTCGCCATAGCTTTTGCAATCTTCACAGCAGAAAAAATGGCATTTACGTCACTGTCTGTAGGGTCTGTAAGAGCGAGTTTTGACGCTGCCTTCAAATTATCCTCAGCCCCAAGAACAGGTCCCTTAACATTAGCCTTCCGCCCAAGATCATCGTCCCGGTCGACGCAGATAACAAGAGTCTGGACCATGATAGAAATTTAGCTGCAACAAATATATAAGCCTCATTTGAGGCGTTAACTCTATCTAATAAAAAAAGCAGAAAGAAAGGAGAGGTAAACTTAATCCTTTACGACCACGACTTTACTTACCGCATTCACTGAGTCGTATGGGATTATCAGGTTTCCTTCTTTGTCTTTTGGATAGGAGACCCGAGGCATTGTTTCTGCGATGGGTTCCACAAGAAGTGAGATAAACTGTCCTGTGTGCGTGTCTACTACGATGTCGTCGACGCGGCCTAGTTCTTCGCCGCTAACTGTTATTACTGGTTTTCCTCCGAGTTGCCTTGCGATTATGTATGTTACCATTTTCCACCCCTTCTTATTGTGAAAACAACATCATAGTAATGGGCATTAGGCTTTATAAACGTGAGGTTTTCC